>JAEUAF010000631.1 GCA_019695485.1 Sorangium sp. | reverse complement strand
CGAGGCGCAGGTTGTCGATCACACGATAGTGGTCGAAGAGCGGGTAGTCCTGGGCCACGACGCCCACGCTGCCGCATTCGACTGGGCGCTGTTCGGGCCCAATCAGCACCCTGCCGGCGTTCGGGTGCACGAGCCCAGACAGCACACGGAACAGCTGCGTCTTGCCGACCCCGGAGGGGCCCACGATCGCGACGACCTGGCCTTGGAGCACGCCGGGGCGCGTGACGTTGCGAACGCACGCGCTCACGTTGTCCAGGATGGTCCGCCCAGCGAGACACAGACTGACGTCCTGAACCGTCAAGAGTGGCTCCGCCAATTGGTAGCTCGCGGCACGCCCGCTGGCGTCTTCCTGTGTCGAGAGAGTCGTGTCCATGCTCAGGTGTTCCTTTCGAGCTTCAGATTCGCGTGCGGGCAGAGGCTCCGCTTGAGAACTGCGAGCGCCACATCCTCGAGCAGGCCGATCGCGAAGATCACGCCTTGCAGTGCCGCTACAGCGGCCAAGTCGAGATGTTTGCTTTCGTTGGCCAACAGCACGCCGACACCGCCTTCGCTTCGCACCAGCGTCTCGACGAGGGTGAGCAGCATCCAGCCCATGGCGGCGTTCTGTCGGAGAATGTCGATTGCCCGGTCCAGGGTGCCGCGCACGACGACTTCCCAAACGACGCGCCATTCGCTCATGCCGAGCGTGCGGGCGTAGTCGTAGCGTGCCCGCGGGATGCTCTTGACCTCGTCGTGCATGCCGGTCACGAAGAACCCAGTCATCCCGAACACGAGCAGCGCGATCTTCAAGTCGTGCGCGTCGTGGAACCAGAGCGTGAACGCCACGCCCACGCCCGCGAAGCCCCAAAAGCGGAGCTTCTCGGTCAGCGAGGTCAAGGGGCGCAGCAGCGGCACCACGCTCAGGTAGGCGAGGCCAAGTGACAGCGCTGTGGCTAGTGCCAGCGCTGTCAGATTGGCCCGCAAGCTCGACAGCAAGTGAAAGAGCAAGCCGTGGGCGAGGAGCGGGCCCAGCGCGCGCAGCACCTCGCGAGGCGTCGGCAGTACATCGAAGCCGTTGTAGGCCCAGCCGAGTAAGAAGAGCCCCACCCAGGCCACGCCGTAGATGCGCAGCGCGGCCTGGGAAACGGCTTGATTGGGTCGAAGTGAGCGCAGTAGGAACATGATGGACCCTGGGTTCAGCGAGCGAGCAGCACGATTTCGACCCGGCGATTGGCCGCGCGCGAGGCCTCGCTCTGGTTGGGCTCGCGCGGTTGCTCGGCGCCGTGAGCGAAGATTCGAAAGCGCGTTTCTGGGAAGTTTTGTGCGGCGTGTGCGGTCAGCCAATCGCGCACCGCGAAGGCACGCCGCTCGGAGAGCGTACGGTTGTCTTCGGCGTTGCCGACGTTGTCGGTGTGTCCGTGCACTTCGATGGCGGTCGAGCCAGCGACCAACAGTCCGCGCATCAGCTCTTCCAAGGTAGCGCTCGCCTCGGGACGGAACGTCGCCTTACCGGTGTCGAATAGGATCTGCCAGGAGCGGCGCCCCACTTCGACGCGATTCGGGGCTTGGGCCACGGTGGCGTAGTTGGCCGTTTCGAGAACTGGCGCCTCGTGCTCGTTGCTGCGCGCGAGGAGCGCGCGCAAGTAGGAGGTGTTGATAGCGCTTTCGGCGCTGGGGAAGCTCGGAACGTCGTCGGGGTACTGCTCGTGGACGATTTTCCCAAAGGTGGTGTAAGTCGCCGCGAAGGCGTTTGCATAACCTTGTTCGAGCCCGAACAAGGCCACGTTGTCGCTGAGGTCGTTGACCTTGGAGCCACCGAGTTCCACCTCGAGGCCCTGTTTGTCCCGTTGCTGAGTGCCGGCGAAGTACTTGAGCCAATAGGCGGGACCGGTGTCCTTTTCGGCGTAGACTTCGTCGCTGATTTCGGCGGCGCGAGCCAGCGCGGCCGCCGAGCTCTTCACCGCGCGACCACCTTCCAGCATGGCGCCGATCAGCTGTTCCACGCGAGCGCGATTTTGCTCCAGCCACGGCTGAACGCCGATCACGGCGTTCGGCATTTGCGAGGCATATTCCCGTGTGGATACGATCGAGACCAGGCCGCCGCGCCGCTCGGCCACGATCACGTCACCCGGCGTCCAGGTCACCACGCCGTTCACACACACGTGTTGCTTCTTCCCGAGCTTGCCGCGGATCGGCAAGTCGGCGCAGTAGCCTTCCACGTATTTCTGAGCGGCGTCGAGGTAGTCCTTTGCTGCCGCCCAGTTCAAACAGTGGGGGTCGTAAACCTTGTCGTCCGGGTTATTGCAGATGCCGTTGTCGCCTGCCCACTTGAGGGCAATGTTCCAGTCACCGTCCTTCAGGTAGCCCGCGACGTAGGCGCCGCGCGCCGACTCTGCATTCTCTTTCCAGGCGGGTAGCCCCATGAATTTGTCCTCGCCGCGCGAATAGCCCGCGGACGCGACCACCTCCGCGCGGTACTCCTTGCCGAGACGCGCCAGCGCGGGATTCAGCGACGCCAAAAACTGAGCGCTGCCGTCGCCCATGATAGCGACGAAATGAGCGCCCTTGTGCGGATCCGCCTCACCCTTCTTGAGTTCGGTAGCAAAAGCCAACAGCTCGTTCTTCATTTGCTCGGCATCGTCCTGACGGATGAAGCGCAGATGCACTTGGGATCTGCACATCAGGCTGCCCTGTGTCGACTCGGGGCCACCGTTGGCGAACAGCCACCCCATTTGCGCGTTCCAAGCCCAGATCAGGGCGCGCGTCTCGGGAAGCTCTCGACAGCCAATCTCTTTGGAGGGCAGCGCAACATCTCGTGCTGGCGCGCCGCCGAGCTTCTCTTCGAGCTTGGGCAATTCGACTCGAGACACCGCTTTGGATTCCTGTCGAGGTGGGTCGAGTAAGCCGCTCTTCGTGAGGTAGCGGACGCCCGCGAACGCTGCGATCGCGATCAGTGCGGCGGCAGCAAACTTCGGTCCACGCTTGAGTTGGTAGGTCATGATCGATTTCCTTCGATGGTTTGGGGGACTAAAGAGAGCAGTCAGTGTTTCGGGCCGAGCGAGCGCGGGCGCGCAACGTTCGGGTCGAGCAACGAATCGAGCGGGTCGCGGTCGGCCTGCACGTCGTTGCTGAGCCGGACATCGCTGGTTGTCGCGTTGCCGAGCAGCGTGCTCGTCAGGCGCCGCTCCCACTCGTCGAGTTTTTGGTTGGCGGCCGCGTCGTAGGCCAGGTTTTCGAGGTCCGCCGCCTTGATTAGGCCATCAGAGAAGTCCATGAAGAGCTCGATTTCACCGAGCTTCCTCGCGTAGTCCTCATTCAAGAACTCGAGCGCGCGATCGTAGATCTCGCGCCCCTCCGAGTTGCCTTGGAGGATGGCGAACGCCGCCCGGTAAGCCGAGTAAGCGGCGTTCATGCTGGCGCGCTCCCGTGTCTTGATTTCGACTGTGGATTGCATGTCTGAGAGCACCATCTCGGAGGCGTCGTGCAGCCGTTTCAGCATGCGAAACAGCGACTCCATCTGAAGTTGCATCGCCTGGAGGTTCGCGTTCGACTCTTCTAGCTTCACGGCCTGGCGCGCCTGCAGGCGGCCGGCGGCGGCGTGTTCGGGCGCGTTGCGGGCGGCCCGCGCAAGCTCCATTGCCGTTTCGCGAAGCGACAGGTTCTCCTGAACCACCCGCTCGATGTGCCGGATCTGTCCGCGCAGGCTCGCGAGCTGGTCGCGCATCAGACCGAGCTTCTTGGCAAGCTCGCGGATCTGGCTGTTCAATATGCCGATCGGGTCGAGCTCGATGATCACGCCCACGATCCAGCGCCAGAAGACGCGGTAGCTGTAGCTGGCGAAGGCCCGAAACTTCGCGTCGAAGCACAGGTAGGCCACGAGCCCCAGCAGCGCCGAGAGCGCGGCCAGCTCGAGCAGGTTG
>JAEUAF010000602.1 GCA_019695485.1 Sorangium sp. | reverse complement strand
CGCGGCGCGTGCCGACTCGTCACGGGTCCGGGAGCAAGCGCATAGCGAGGAGATCAACCTCCTGCGCGCGCAAAGCGCGGCTGAGATTCGCCAAGCGTACGCCGAAGTCGATGTCGCGCGCACGACGCTTCCCGAACTCCGGCATGCCGTCGACGCTGCGCGAGCCAATTACGCCCA
The DNA here is from genome assembly GCA_019695485.1 of Sorangium sp. Lineage (GTDB taxonomy): Bacteria > Myxococcota_A > Polyangia > Polyangiales > Polyangiaceae > PMG-095. The sequence continues at coordinate 7,646 of JAEUAF010000602.1, read as the reverse complement.
AGCGGACGCGCGCTTCAAAGCGGGTCTTGGCACCAGCGTCGAGCTCGCGGACGCCGAAGAACTGCGCACGCGCGCGGAAATCGAGTTCGCGCTCGGAGAATTTCAACTTGCCCGCGCGCGGGCAGAATTTGGTCGAACGATCGCGGAGGGACTGTAACGTGAACGAGCAACCTTCAAACGGTCATCCTGTGGGAGCGGCGGCGCCTTCCGATGCCCCATCGGTTACGACGCCTGGGGCTCTCCCAAAACTGCGGCCGCGCGGCGCGGTCGTACCCATCGCGGTCGCGGCCGGGACACTGGCCGTGATCGCGATCGGGGCGACGCTCGCGGTGCGCGCCGAAGGCAAGGTAAACCGCGTGGCGCTCGCGCAGTCAGCGAAGCCCGTCACGGTCGAGTCCGCCAAGAAGACCACCTTTCGCGCGACGCGTCGCTACGTGGGGACCCTGGAACCATGGCTTCAGGCGCAGATCGGCCCGCAGATGCTGTCCGCCTACGTGGATACGGTGCTCGTGCGCCCTGGTGCGGTCGTCAAACGCGGCGACGTCGTGGCCACGCTAGATTGCCGAAACGCGAGTGCCAGCAGCAAGGCCGTAGCCATGCAGGCCCGCGCCGTCGAGGCGCGCCAAGAGGCCAGCGCTCACGAAGCCACACGCCTGAACGGACTGCTCGACGGCGGCTTCGTTTCGCCGAACGAGGCCGAGCAAAAGAACGCGCAGAGCGCGGCCGAAAGAGCGCAGTTGATGGCGACCCAAGCCCAGTTGGTCGGAAGCTCTCTGCAAGTCAATGATTGCGTGTTGCGGGCTCCGTTCGCTGGCGAAGTCGCGACGCGCGGCATCGACCCCGGAGCGTTCGTGCGGCCGGGCGTCTCGCTGGTGTCGATCGTGGATCGCTCGACCGTACGCGTCGTAGCGGACGCGCCTGAGGTCGACTTCGCGTTCGTGGCACCCGGCACGCGAGCCACGCTCCACGTTCTGTCTACGAACCAGGATCTTACGGCAATCATCGCGCGCCGCGCGCCAGCGGGCGACCCGGCGACGCGTACGGTTCATTTCGAGATGGACGTGCCCGACGCCGAACGTGCCCTGCCGGTCGGCACGACGGCCGATATTCGCATCGAGATCGGCGCGCCGGAAGCTGCGGCCGAAGTCCCGCTTTCGGCGGCGCTCGTGCGGGGTAACAAGGCTACTCTCTACGTCGTCGAGGGCAACACGGCACACAAGCGCGTCGTCGACGTCAAGGGCGAGCGGGAAGGCCGCCTGTATCTCGACCCGTCGTTGGAGGCCGGCACTCAGATCGTCACCGAGGGCAGAGCGCTCTTGAACGACCGAGACAAGGTCGTTGCGACGCCGGCGCCCGCCCCAGCCGCGGGCGAGAAGTCGAACACGAAATGACCCGCCTCTCGCTGCAGAATCCGATCGCCATCTTGATGCTCGCGATCGGACTCATCGTATTTTCGTTCGTCGTCACGCCTCGCATGGCGATCGATACGTTTCCCGAGCTCACGCCCCCCGTGCTCGTGGTCGGAACACTGGCGCCTGGGCTTGGCCCCAAAGACGTCGAGAAGACCCTGACTTGGCGCATTGAAAAGTACGTCAGCGCCACGCCGGGGGTCGACCACGTCGAGAGCATTTCGAAGAACAACCTGAGCATCGTTTGGGTGTGGATGAAGTGGGGCACCGACCTCAACGCAGCTCAGACCTTGGTGCAGCAGCAAACCGCCTTCGCGATGAGCGCGGTACCGAAGTCCCTGGGCGTGCTGCCCCCGTTCGTATTGCAGTACGACCCTTCGAACGCGCCGGTCGTGCAGGTGGCGGTATACGGCGGCGGCCTCAGCGGTCCGCAGCTCTATGACTACGCCTTGAACAACATCGAGCCGCGGCTCGAGGGCATCCCCGGTGTCGCGAGCGCGTCGCTGAACGGTGGCCGTCAGCGGCAAATCAACCTGATCGTGGATCCGGTCGCGGCCGCCGCTCGAAGCGTCACCTCGAGCGACATCGGCGCGGCGGTCGCGCAGTCGAACGCGCTGTTGCCCTCGGGCGTCTTCCTGTCGCCCAAATTCGATGCCAATGTCTATACCAATGCCGTTCCAGAGCGGGTGGCCACGCTCGGCGACGCCATCGTGAAGCTCGTGCATGGCAAGCCCGTGCTGATTCACGACGTCGCGCGCGTAGAAGACGGCGGCAGCCCCGAGACGCAGGCCGTGTCCATCAACGGGCAGGACGGCGTCTACCTCAACGTGTTGCGCGTTCCGGGCGGCAACACGCTCGAGATCGTCGACGCCGTCAAAGACGTCGTGGCAAAGCTCAAGGATCTCCCGCCAGGCATGAAGGTCGAACCGATCTTCGATCAGTCGAGCTTCGTGCGTACGACCTACCACGGTCTCCGAACCGAGATCTTACGAGCGCTGGTGCTGATCTCGATCATCATCTTGGTGTTCTTGCAGAGCAGTCGGGCGACGTTGATCGCTGGGCTCGCGATTCCGATTTCGTTCGGCATCATTCTGCTCGCGCTCTACGCCAGCGGGCAGACACTGAATGCGTTCACGCTCGGCGGGCTCACGCTCGCCATGGGCCCGCTGGTCGACATCTCGGTGGTGGTTCTCGAGTCGGTGCACCGGCAGCTTCTTTTGGGCAAATCACCCTGGCAGGCCGCGCTCGACGGCGCGCGGGCAGTGGCAGGGCCGACGCTGGCGGCGACGCTGACGACCACGGCGGTGCTGCTGCCTGTGCTCTTGCTGGCCGGACTCGCCAAGAAGCTCTTCGCACCGCTTGCGCTGACCGTCGCCGTCGGCATGTTCGCCGGGTACGTGGTCAGCATGTCGCTCACGCCCGTGGCGTGTCGCTTTCTCTTCAAGCATCACCCGCCCGGTCCGTTGGCTCGCGCCTTCGAAAGCGCGATTTCGCGCATCGCGGATGGCTACGCAAACGCACTGCGCCGAGTTCTGCCCTATCGCTGGCTAGTCGTCGCGTGCGTAGCGCTGTTGGTGGGCGCCAGCGTGGCCGCCGCGGCCCGTCTCCCCAGCACGTTTTTCCCCGAGATTGATGAGTCGATGGAGCGCATCTACGTGCGCGTGGCTCCCGGCACTTCGCTCCACGACTCCTCACGATTGATGGCGGAGATGGGCCGTGTGGTGGCCGCGGAGCTGCCCGCCGGCAACGTCAAGCTGGTCGTCACCAATGTCGGCTCGCCAAACAACGCGCGCAGCGCGATGACCAGCCCGAACAATGGTCCGCACATGGGCTTCATCCGCCTGCAGCTGGCGTCGGAGGATGAACGCACGCTCTCGCAGCGCGAGATCGCCGACAAGTCCCGCGAGATCCTGAATCGTCATTACCCGGGAGTAGAGTTCTTGCAGTGGCCTGGCGGTCTGGTGGCGAGTGTGTTCTCGAATGGCTACATTGCGCCGCTGGTGGTCGAGGTGCGAAACGACAACTTGGCGGAACTCGAACCGCAAGCTCGAGCCGTAGCCGAGGTTGCACGCAGCGTTGCCGGAGTGCGCGACGTGCGGGTTTCGCTCCAGACCGACTACCCAGAAGTTCGTGTGGAAACCGATCGTCAAACGAGCGGGCTCGTGGGCGTGAGCGCGCGAGCGGCGGCGCAAGCCACGCTCGAGGCCACGCTCGGTAACATCAACTCGCCCAGCGTCTGGATCGACCCCAACAACGGCCAATCCTACTATGTCGTCACGTACTACGATGGCAGTGCGGTTGCCGACCCCAACGCGCTCGCGGCGATTCCGGCGCGTATGGACGACGGCAAGGCCGTGCCGCTCGGCGCTTACGGCCGCATCCGCCGTTCGACGGGACCGGTCGCGATCGAGCGCAACCAACTGCAACGCGCGGCGCACGTGTTGATGCAGACCGAAGGGCGCGACATCGGCACGGCCGCGGCAGAGCTCGAGCAGAGGCTTGCCAGCGACCCCCGCACGGCGGGCCTCAAGTTCTCGTTCGTCGGTCAAGTCGAGCTGATGAGGAACACGTTTTCCGGCCTCGGCGTCGCGATCGGTCTAGCGATCATGGTGGTATTCATGATCATGGCCTCGCAGTTCAAGTCGCTGCGACTGCCATTCGTGATGCTGTTCACCATCCCGGTGTCGCTGATCGGTATCGTGCTGGCACTACTCGCCGCCGGGCAGGGCTTCTCGATCACGGCCCTGATGGGGGTGCTGATGGTGGTCGGCATTGCGGTGTCGAATGGCATTTTGCTCGTCGACGACGCCAGCCGTAGGCTTGCCGAGGGTGTGCCAAAGCTCGAGGCCATCGTGCTCGCGGCCCGTGCGCGTTTCGTCCCCATCGCGATGACCAGCTTGGCCACGGTGATCGGTTTGGTTCCGACGGCCGCGGCGCTCGAGAAGGGCACCGCCGCGAACCAGCCGCTCGCACTGGCGGTCGTCGGCGGTCTTACGTCGTCCACGGTGCTTTCGCTGTTCCTAGTTCCGGTGATGTTCGTGTTCTTGGCCGATGCCAAGAGCCCGCAGCAACAGCCGGCCGAAGGCACCGGCCCTGAGCCCTCCGACGCGCCGCCTCTCGCGAGTGCGTGGTAGTCGCCCGAGCTCCTCGACCTCAAACGCGGCGCGCTGAGGTCGAGGAGAAACGCCCGCCATTCACGAAGGATTGTGGGGTGGGCTCGACTTGGCTTTGGCGAGCCACTTATCGAGCTGTGCCTCGGCCTCCTCCTTCATGATGCCGTAGCGCTCCTGAAGGCGACCGATCAGCAGATCCTTCTTGCCAGCGGCGTTCTTGAGGTCGTCGTCCGTGAGCTTGGCCCACTCGGATTTGATTTGCCCCGTCAATTGATGCCACTGTCCTTCGAGCTGAGTCCAATTCATTGCATCTTCCTTTTGCGCTCGATACTGGGGAGCGCGCCACACTCTACGCAGGTTCCGTGCCATGCGATGGGCGCGAACTCTTCACAGCGCGAATGCGGAGCGGCTCGGCGCAAACCGTTTATCTCCAGTAGGTGGCACAGACGCTTCGTAAGGCCCGGGTCCCGCCCTTGCGCCTCACCGCGTGGCATTTGGCCTCGCCTGGCTCTCCATTTGCGCACGCTCTAAATGAAAGCGAGCGTGAGGCTCGAGCGATGGTTACTCAGGACAAGCGTGTTATCGGTTGCGCCTTTGGGGCGGCGCCCCGAAAGACGCCGAAAGCGCTCATGTCCCAAAAATACTCAGAGATCGGTGTACGCGCGCTCAATCACATCGTTGCCGCCTGCCGCGGCGAAGAATTGGCCATCGCGCGCGCGTTGTGCGTCTTGGGAGGTGCCGCCCGCAAAGACGAACTGCGGCGCCAATCGGCTCGTCGGGTGACATTTCGCGGCGATATCAGCGCGGCAATTCGCTCGCTCGGCGGGGCTCCGGCCTTGCAGGCGGGATATGGCGCACTGTCCTCCAGCGCGCTCTGGCGCATGCGCTGGTTCGTCGCAGGTCCGCACGCCGGCGACGCCTACGCCGCGTGCGCACGCGCGGCCGAGCGCACCTCGCGCGCCTATTTCACGCTCTTGGAGCGTGAGCTGCCCTCGGACGTTCGCTTCGGACTCGCCAGCCAATTCGCCGAGGTCGAGGCCGACCGCGAAGAGCTTAGGCGGCTTCGCTGGGGCGCTAGCCCCATGCAAATGCTCCCGAGTTCGACGTTCGAACACAGCGCGCCGGCGCTGGCGACCGATCAGCGCGCCAGCGACGTTTGGAACGACGACGGCGGGCATCTCGAGCCTCCGAAAGTGCTTGAGACTGTGTGACAGAGCGTGGCTGAACCGGGGCGCTCAGGTTTCTAGGCGCCACCGGCCCTGCTGTGGTGGCTCGTTGCCACGGGTCGCGCGTTTCGCTGCGCTATCCGGGACATTCGCGGGACCTCCTGTGTTTCCGACACCAGGGTCAGCGTTTCCTGCTGTGGACGCTGGGCTTCGACAAGCGTTGGGGCCAGCGTGCGCCGCTCGCGGGTTCCTGAACACGGCGGGGCGTCAGCCATGCCCGCCTCGAGCAGGACCGTCTCGAGGGCGCGCCCAAGGTCCTCGGTGGTCGCGAAGCGCTCGCTCGGATCCTTCCTCAGGCAGCGCCCCACGGTCGCGAGCATGACCGGCGACAGGTCCGCTCGAAACTGAGAGAGCTCATGCGGCTCTCCAGTCAGGACCTTCTCGCAAGTCGCCGACGCCGTTTCGCCGTTGAAGGGCAGGGCGTTCGCGAGCAACTCGAAGAGCACGACTCCCAACGACCAGACGTCGGCGCGAACGTCGACTGCGTCCGGCGTCAAGATCTGCTCCGGCGCCATGTAGTCGGGGGAACCCAGGGTCTGGCCCGGATTGCAGCGCAGTTGCCGCGCAGGTTCGCGCAGGTTCAGGCAAATGCCGAAGTCGATGATCTGCAAGCGGTCGCGGCCGTCGCCGAGCCTGGTCAGGAACAGATTGCCAGGTTTCAGATCGCGGTGAACGATGCCGGCCGCGTGAATCTCGCTCACGGCCTCGCAGGCCGCGTGGATGTGGCCGGCGGCTCGTTCCACGGTCAGTGCGCCCTGGTCGCTGAGAACGCTGCGCAGATCCTGGCCTGCGAGGTGCTCTAGCACCATATAAGGCGGCCCGTCTTGCACGTACCCTGCGTCCAACACGCGTGCGACGCTCGGGCTTCGAAGTGACGAGAGCACCGCGGCTTCGTTGAAGAATCGCGAGGTCGCGTCATGGTTGCCCTTGAATTCCGGGCGCAGCACCTTGATCGCGACTTGGCGCTTTAGCGCGAGGTGAAAACCGCGGTAGACAACCCCCATGCCGCCCGCGGCCAGCACGGCGTCCACGCGATAGCGGTGCGCGATGACGGAGCCAAGAGCGACGGATTCGGTCGGGCGTTGCGCAGGGAGGGACATGGGCGGCACAGGAGCGTGAAGCAAGGACCGGGCCGCGGAGGTCTGTTGCGAATGTGCAGGGCCAGTCGACTGCAAAACTGCCACAGCCCCCACATTTCAACCCGCAACAATGTTCAAGCGTTAGGGCTGACGCCGCGCGGCCGAGCGACGCTGTTAATGCGTCGACTGGAGCTGTGACATGCCATCTGCGTTCATGCGCTGGCGGCGGGAGCCGAGTCGGCGGATGCTCTCACCGAGACCCGGAACGGAAGCGGGAGATGTTAGAGGCGGGAGAAGAAGGTCTTCGTGAGCGCCAGAGCCGAGACGCTGAGACTCGTTTGGCCGTCCTCGCGCGCGCCACGCGCGCTTTCGCCGAGGCGAGCCGGTCTCCGCCACACCTCTTCGACGCGGTGGTTCGCGAGATCGCGGCGGCTCTCAATTGCGCTTGTTCACTCAGTCTCGTGAGCGACGACGGCGCCCACTTCACGACGCCATACGTGCACGCCACTGACCCGGAATTCCTGGCGGCGCTGCTCGCTCACTTCGCCGCGGGCGATGCGCGCCCGCTCGCCGGGCACCCAGGCCTCTGCCATGTGTTCGGGAATGGCACGCCCTTCTTGCTAGCAGACGTGGCGGGCAGCCTCGAGGCACTTGGCGCCGGGGCGTCACCCGAGGTGCTGCGTTTCGCTCACGGGAAGCACGTCAAGAGCTCGCTCGTGGTGCCGCTGAACGTGAGTGGGCGCCTGATCGGGGCGCTCGCGCTGACGCGGCACGGCGAGCACGCGGCCCTGCTCGACCAGCACGACCTCGCCTTCGCAC
>JAEUAF010000501.1 GCA_019695485.1 Sorangium sp. | reverse complement strand
CTTGGCGTCGCCGGGCGCCGGGCGGCCTCGGCCAAGCGCTCGAGCTGCCGACGGACGAGCCCAGCCCGGAACTGGCGCTCGAGCGCTGGCAGCTCGTAAGCGCTGTCCACCAAGCGATCGCGACACTGGACCCGTTATATCGTGAGGTACTCGTCTTACGCGATCTGGAGGGACGGGACGGGGCCGAAGTCGCCGCCAGCCTCGGGATCGCCGAGCCGGCGATGAAGAGCCGGCTCTACCGCGCGCGCCAAATGCTGCGCGCTCAGATCTCGTCGATTCAGAACCCGCGCGCAGGCATGGTCGTTTCTTCGCGCGACCGCGCCCAATGAGTCGCGGGTTCTCGATGCGACTCGCGCTGCTGGGCCTGCTGCTCAGCGGGTGCATCGGACGCGAATCCCAACAGGCTTACCCGCTGCCAATGCGCGGCCAGCACCAGTACGTTGTCGAGGGCGACCCGCAACGTTCGTCGACGATTCTCGGGACGCTCAGTATCGTGGCGCGCGAGAGCGACGCTTTCGGTCGCGACCGCGGAAGTTTTTCCCCAACGTCGGACCCGGCGCTGCTTGGCGCGTGTCAACGCTGCGGCACCGACCTGGACGCCTGCGCCAGACTCCCAAAAACCGCCGAGCCATGAGCGGACCTTTGCCGGTCCACAAATGCCTTGCGCCGAGGGCGAGGGTTGGCTACGAACCGCTCGTCGCCGTTGCCAGCCCTCGGGGCTGGCACAAGGGAATCCGGTTGAAATCCGGAGCTGCCCCGCAGCGGTAACGGGAACGAACCCCACCTCGAAGCACTGGCGAAATGCCGGGAAGCGGTGGGTAGTAGGTGACCTTCCAAGGTCGCGCCCCAAGCCCGAAGACCTGACGTGCGACGGCTGTGCTCCAAGCACAGTCAGTTCGTGCCCTCTCGAGGGAAGAGGCGCGTGCGAAGCCGGTCTTTGGCTCGGACTCGGGGCGCGGTGCGTCGCGCGAGGACCGACCAAGACCTCGGTCCTCCAATGACTTTTCGGATGGTCCAGAACTGCCGCGCCGAGAGTGCGCTGCGCGCGGCGAGTGCGTTGTCATGGTTTGGCGCACAGCTGCTCGTGCACGCGACCGTCAGCGGGACAAGCTCTGTGGCCAAGGCCGACGAGCCTGCGAGCGTCGTGATCGTCGAAGGCGAACGGTCGCAGCCGGAGGCTCCATCCCGCGCGCCGAGCGTGTCCGGCTCGGTCGCCAAGGGCGAGCGCCTGCGCGCGCCAGGGCTCGGCACCGCGGATATTTTGCGCGACGAGCCGGGCGTGCAGGTCGTGGAGCTGGGTGGGCTCGGCTCCCCGGCGACGGCTTCGCTGCGCGGGGCCACTGCCGCGCAGACCCCGGTCTATCTCGGCGGCGTGCGCATCAACGACGAAGTCGGAGGCGCTGCCGACCTCAGCAGCATTCCGCTCTTCATGCTCGAGCGCGTGGAGGTTTACCGCAGCCACGCGCCGATCGTCGGAGACCGGCTGGGGATCGGCGGCGCGGTATTTCTCGAGCCGCGACGCGTTCAAGGTGGCCAGGCGAGCCTCGGTGGCTTGGTCGGGAGCTATGGGAGTCGCAGCGTGTTCGCGTATGCGGGCGCAGGCACGGACCAACACGGCCTCGTCGCGGGAGCAGAACTCAGCGCAGCGGATAACGACTATCCCTTCCCGAGCGGCAACGGCACGCTGTTCACACGCGCCGACGATCACAGCGCAAGGCTTCCGAACGCAGACATGGTGAGCCGTAGCTTTTGGCTTCACCTGAGCCAAAAGCTCGGGCCCGCCGAACTCCGGCTCTTCTATCACCACGCCGATCGAAACCAAGGCGCACCGAAGCTCGCGCTCACGCCATCCGAACGCGCGCGCTCGAGTTTGAATCGCGACCTGTTCGCGCTCACGAGTTCGATCCCGCTGCCGAGCGGCGGCACGCTCGAATGGGTAAGCTCGGCGATCCAGTCGAGTTCGAGCCTGGACGACCCGGGCGGCGAGCTCAATCTAGCGAGCGCGCGCGTCACGACGCCGGGCGAGCGGGTCGAGCAGAGCGTGCGTTCGCGCCAAAATCACGGAGCGTTTCGCTTCTTGGAACAGCTGACGCTCTCCGAAGAACGGCTACGTCGCTTCGAGACCAGCCACGCGATCGAGAGCGAGCGGCTGAGCGCAGAGCGCCGCGAAGCCCGGGCGGCGCTGGCCACGGAAGTGCCGATTCTGGGCCCGGCGCGCGGGCAGGCCGAGCTCGCCTGGGCTGCCTACGCCACGAAGCAAAGCGAGGCAGGGCGCTCGAGCCATCAGGAACCGAGCGGGCGAATCGGACTCGATCTGCGCGGCGCGGGCGCGGAGTTCTATGCCAACGCGGGCCTCTATCAGCGGGCGCCGACGCTCAGCGAGCTCTACGGAGCATCGCTCGTCGTGCGCGGCAACCCGCACTTGTCGGCCGAGCGCGGCACGGTGCTCGAAGCGGGTGCGCGCTATCAACACCTGGTGGGTGGCCGTCGCCTTGCGTACATCGATGCCGCAGGCTTCGTGCGCTACGCGCAAGATCTGGTGAGCTACGCCCGCACGGCGCAGGGCTATCTCTTTCCCGAGAACCGAGCGCGCGCGCGCCTTTTGGGCGGCGAATTCGTGCTCGGTGCCGCCCCCTTGCCCTGGCTGGAGAGCAGCGTCGTCACCAGCCTGCTCGACCCACGCGACCGGAGCCCAGCTCGCCTTTCCGTGGGCTCGGCGAACGACGTGCTCCCGTTCCTCAGTCGCATCACCCTAACTGGTACGCTCACGGCTCGCCTCCAAGTCGACTCCGAGCTACTCGAAGCTGGCACGATTTCTGCCAAATTCAGCTATCAGTCGAGCCGCTACGCCGATCCGGCGGGCCTCGGCGTGGTTCCCGAACAAAGCTCGGTGGACTTGGAGGCGGCTGCGTTCGGGGTCTTTTCGACGCTGGTCGTCAGACTGCGCTGCGCGAACCTGTTCGACGCCCAGCGCTTCGACATCGTGGGCTTCCCCCTGCCGGGGAGAAGTGTATTTCTATCCTTGGAGGCGAAACTGTGACGATCTGGCACCGAACGAGTTTGTGGCTACTGCTCACTGTCGCGGCTTGCAACGTCGATTCCAAGAAGGATTCGGGCGGGGCGCCGAGCGAGCCTCGAGGCGAATGCCCAGCGGGTTTGAGCATCGTGCTCTCCGACTACAGCTCGACCCAGATCGCGCTCTCCGACTTGGACGGCGTGACCGCGTCGCCGTCATTTCTATCCACGGGCAGCGGCACCACCGACGGCTTGGCATTCGCGTTGTCGGGCGACGTGGC
>JAEUAF010000052.1 GCA_019695485.1 Sorangium sp. | reverse complement strand
ATGCGCAGGCGGCCACGCGACGCGAACGAGCAAGCGCCGGTTGGGTCTCGGCCACATTGGGCTGCCATGGCCGGGAGGGGCGTGGCGCTCGTCCTCGTAGTTTTTGTGCTGCTGCAAATGACGCTCTGGCCGCGGGACGCACGCAACGCGGCCAACGCCTTGCGTGTCGAAGTGCATGGTCCCGCCGATGCAGACCGCGGCGTAACGGGAAGTCTGGTCGGACTCACCGCCCCCAACGCCAAGCTCCAGTTCCAGGTGGGCGCACAGGACCGCCGTGCCAATGCCGACGCCAATGGGTTCGTCAATGAATCGTTCCGGATCCCCGAGTCGAACACGGACTGGCCGCTCGAAGTCAGCGGCGCCACCGACGAGCTAACCCTAACGACCTACGCCGACTTCGAGACGGCAAAGAGGACGCTTCTCGCGAGCGAAATCGCTCCGGCAATCGAGCTTGCGTTGCTCGATCCGAGCGCAAATCGAGTCTGGGTGGTTGGTCGCAATCTGGGCTGGGATGTAAAAAGTGCGTTCAGAAATAGCTTCTTCAACGGAACCATCCGCAACCGTGGTTGGCTGTTCGAAGGTTGGCTCGAACCGGACCCCAGCGGGACAATCGCGCTCACGGCCAGCAAGCGCTCGAATCAGAACCTCGACACACTGCTCGAAGTCCACCGAGAAAGCTGCGAACGCTTCGAACCTCCCAGGCGCTCACTTTCGATTCGCTTCGAAAAGGGCGTCCCCGCAGCAGAGCTCGAGGTGCTCTTCCCCGCACGACAGCCCGCTCTACGGGCGTTCACGCGGGGCGAACTCACCGCGGATGAATTTGCCGAGCTCACGACTGGCCTTTCTCTGCGTGAATTGCTGTGGAAGCAAGCTGAAGTCACCGGCTCCGGCTTCGTATTCGGCCAAGCGCAGGGCGTCCGAATCCAAGCGCGAGGCAAGGTCGCGGTAAGCGAACTGGCGTTCGGCGATCGCTGGTCCGTAGCGTCTCCAGGAGCACGCCTCTTGTGGTCGGAGGCGGACACAGTGAGCCTGGCGCTCGGAGAGGTCGGTCTCGCCTGGTGGCGCGGACCGAAGCCGCTCGAGCTCGACAAGACGCGCGTGGTCTTCCGCGGTCCGAGCGCGGGCGAGGAGGTTCTGACACTCGGCTTGAAGCTGCCGGAGGGCGTGGTCGTAGGGCCCAATCCGCGCTCGAACGACCGCTTCACGGAGCCAGCAGACAGTCAGGAGGAGCGCGAGCGCGCTCGAAAGGAGAAGGAACAGCGGCCCACGATGCGCGACTGGACTGTTCGGAACAACAACCGCCCGTGGACGCCTCCGGCGGACGTGCTTCCGCTATTCTTGTTGCTCTGGTTGTGCCGTCGTGCCCCCCTCACCGTCGCCAAAGCCTCGACGTGGCGTCTGCTCCACGCCATGACCGCGATCGTGACGGCGTTTTCATTGGTCGATTGGCTCAATCGCCTGGGGTACGGGGCACCCGGCCGGCAGGCGCTCGACATCTTCGCGCTCAGCTGGCGCTTCGAGGGAGCATCCTACAGCTTTCAAGCGCTGGCGCTGTTCTTGAGCGCGACCGCGCTGCTCGTGATGTTGGCACTCCCTTACTTCAACGAGTTCGAGCGCGATGGTTCGATTGCGTCCCGCGAATCGACGCCGCCTCGAGCTCGCTGGTGGAGCGTTGGGCTTCGGGCGGCTTGGGCGCTTCCGTGGGCCTCAGTGGCAGCCACCTGCCTGGCTCTGCGAGCGGACTACCACCTGCGAGAACAATTGCCGGAATGGCTGCTGGCGCCCCGCAATTTCTTCGATCCCGACGAAGTCCATTCACTCGCTGAAGCGCTGCGCTCTGGCCCGGTCATACGGGAATTCCTCGAGCATGCAGCGACTAATAACGCCGCTCTATCGATCGCGACGGCGTTGGCCATGATGGCGATGCTCTTCGTCATCAGCTGGCGCGGATCGATCTTTGCTGTGTGCTGTTTCGCCTTCATCGCGCGTTTCTATGCGGAGGCCCCGCAGGAACTACAGATTCTCCTCAATTGCCAACTCGGCCGACAGCTTGCTCCCTACGTCCAAAACCTGAAGGCGCTTCAGCGAATTCCGTGGTGGGTGCTGCTGGTGCTCGCGGCGTCCTGCGGCACGTTGCTGGTTGCCCGCCTAGTCCGAAAGCTTGCCCCGGGTGAAGCCGCCGTTCCGGCTGGGCGCGCGCTGTCTCTGGCCGTGGTGGTGATTGCTTTGGCCATTCCACACGCACCAATCGGCTTCTCGTTGGCCCTCGTCGGCGGCGTCATCTTCGGCATCCTCGGCTGGTCGCTGACGCGGGCCGCGCGCCCTTTGGTGACTCGACTCGACGATTGGCTGCAGCTCTCCCGGTGGCAGCGGTTCGCCGCTCTTGGAGTCGTCTTGCTCTTCGTCTGGCCGACTCCCAAAGGCTCGGAGCCGCTGGTGTTCTGGCAACTGGGTACGCTATGGCAGCAGCTGCGTGAGTTGCTGGGAATTGCCCTTGCAGGCCTGTTCGTGCTGCTGCTGCACCGCTACTCCAAGGAATTGGACCCCGAAAAGCCGGAAGACACCGACGCGGTCGTGCTCGCGGGCGCGACCATTTTCGCGGCGCTCGTCAACCGCAGCTACGGAACCTGGCTGTTCGTCGTCCCCGTACCGTTGCTCACGGCGTGGCTGGTGGCGCGCTACGCGCTGCTCGGCCGCGCACCGGAGTCGCCGGGCACCGCGCACCTGACACCGGAGGAACGCCAGGTGCAAATCAGACGTGCCCTGGCCGGCGTGAAAGCCCAAGCTGCATTTCGCGCGGCGGAGCGAGCGCTCGACAAGAAGCTGGAAGGCGCCGAACTCACTCCTGAGGAATATCGAACCAAGCTCGACGAGTATCGCCGCCACCGCGACACGGCGTTGAGCGCCTCGAACATCGGTCCCAAACGCGGGATGCAACCGTTCGCCACCACGGAAGACCAACGCTGGGAAACGGGCTCTCGCTTCGCCCGCGTGGGCGCCACGTTGGCCGCGGTTCCGTTGATCATTACGCTTTATCAGTACCTTCCCGAACGCGAAATCGCCTTCCCATACCCGGCGCTCGACCTCGTCACTCTGCTCGCCAGTTCCGTCACGAGCTGGCTTTTGATAGCCTTCTTCTTCGGCTACTTTTTCGCGGAGATCCGTGGCCGAAACGGGGTCGAGAAAGGCTTCGTGCTCTTCGCTGCGCTGCTGGGCCCAGCACTGATTCTGCCCATTTTGAACGCGGCGCCAATGGCAAACCTCGCGCCGTTTGCGATCTGGAGCACGCAAGTACTGGCGTACTGCATCCTGCTCGGAGGCTACGAAGACTACCGCACGCTGCGTGCAGCCGACTTCACGCTGCGCGACCTCGTCACCATGCTCGAGCTGCCATGGCTCTCGGTCTACGCTTCGTCCGTCGTGGCAGCGCTCGTCACGGGTGTGGTCGGCCTCCTCAACAAACAAGTCGGCGAGGCAGCTAAGCTCTTCCTCGATGCGTTCGGGGGCGGCGCGGGGCACTAGGCCAAGCAAGGGCGTTCTTGCTCGCGCCGCAGCCATGGGCAACCAAGTGCCCGAGATGGCCTACTGCCCACTAATGCTCAAGGGAGTATCCGCAAAGGTGACAATCCTGGCGGCATGCTCGGAAAGAAACCTTCATCACAGGAGTCACGTCGGTTCTGTTTCGACCTCGCTCCATTGCGCACCAGCTCGAAGTCCTTAAGGGATTCGGGGTGATAGAGCGACTGAAGCCAAGTTGAGAGTCAGCTGTATCAGTGTCAGATTGACTTCGATTCAGTTGAATCATAACGTCTCCGCGGCGCTGGCGGCGAGGCCTTTTTTGTCGCCAATCGTGCCCGTCCTCGCGCCCATGCTCGACTTTCGACCGGAGGAACCGTGAGTCCACCAAGGAAAGAGCGCTCGTTCTCACGTCGCGACGCCATCGCGGCATTGAGCGCGAGTAGTGCTGCCCTCGTCAGCGGATGCGCCCCGCACCAAGCAACCGCTGTCGTGGCCGCGCCCGTCGCTCGAGCGCAACTGTCACCGCCGAATCCACCGCCGAATCCCGAAGGAGCCCCCGCTATGCCTTTCGCAAAGTCACTGACTGGTATCCACGTCGTTGCGCCACTTCCCTTCAAGCCGGCGGCGTTGAACGGTCTTTCCGAGCGCATGCTCGTGTCCCATCACGACAATAACTACGGGGGCGCAGTGAAGAACCTGAACCGCGTCGAACAGGAGCTGTCGCAGATTAATTCGGACACGCCGCCGTTCGTGGTCTCCGGTCTTCGCCAAAGCGAACTCACGTTCCGCAACTCGAAAACGCTGCACGAAGCCTACTTCGGAAACCTGGGAGGAAGCGGCAAGCGCTCGGGAGGCATCGACAAGGCGCTCAGCGAGGCGTACGGAACCGCGACGCGCTGGGAGGAGCACTTCCGCGCCACCGGCAAAGGCCTCGGCGGGGGCAGCGGCTGGGCGCTCCTCGAGCTCGAGCTCGCCACCGGGGAGCTTCGCACGACGTGGTCTGGCCACCATACGCAGACGCTCGCAACGGCCGTACCGCTGCTGGTGCTCGACATGTACGAACACGCGTACCAGATCGACTTCGCAGCCGCTGCGGATCGCTACATCGACGCCTTCTTCGCGAACATCAATTGGGACGAAGTGAACCACCGCCTCGAGCGAGCCGTCGCTGCTGCAAAGGCACTACACGGTTGACCCTCAGCCCCCCCGCTACGCTCCTTCGGCGCGCGGGAGCTTTTCGGGCGCGAGCGGCGACGACAATTTTGCATTCTGCGTGTGAGGTGTGGCAATTCGGTGCTCGCGGCAGGGTCTCTTTTTCCCAGAGGTTTCGCGCGCATTCCGCGGCACCGCCTGTTTTTGATGCGCGATCGACGCGATCCTTGTCGCCCCGCGGCGAGAGCAAGGTATGCTCCGCCGAGACCTGGGTCTGGGCTGGTACACAGTGGACAGCGGGGACGGCGCTCGAGCCTGTAACCCTGAGCGGTTCAGGAGGACCACGTGACCAACTTCCGGAACTCCACCCAAACTGAAGACGTCCTCGATGGGACGGAGCGCGATGCGCTCAGTGCATCAACTATCGTCGAAGCGCCGACCACGCTCACGGGGCTCGGGCCGGTCGAGGAACCACCCGAGCTGGAGCTCGACGCGGAGCCCGCTACGTTGGACGGCCTGGCCGAAACGCTGAGCATCCGCTCGCGCAAGGCACCGGCACCGCTCCCGCCCCGCGCCACGCGCGACTACCAGCCGCCCACCCTGCTGATCCCGCCGCCGGGCAGCACCTCGCCCGCGGAGCCGAGCGCTTTGCGCTCGGTCTGGATCAAGCCCGAAGTCACCGAGGTGAAACCGCGCTCCGCACCGTCCGACTATGCCCCAGCCGTCGCTCGCACAGGGCGCCCCAGCCAGGGGGGCAAGCCGCTGCGATCGGAGTCTCGCACCGGTCAGAGCGACGCTCCCTGGTCCACCAATCCGAGTGATGAACCCTCGCGTAGCGGAACCAGTCTGCGGACACCGCTGCTCGCCTTCGTCGCCAGCGTCGTGGCCACGGTGGCTCTGCTTGCTTTCGTGCTGATGCCAAAAGCTGGCCGCTTGCTCGTGACTGCCGCAGGGCCGGGCAATGCTCCGATCGTGAGTGTCGGCGTGCTCGTCGACGGCCGTGAGGCGTGCACGAGCGTTCCGTGTCGGGTCGACGGACTGTCGCGAGGTTCGCACCTCGTGCGCGTTCACGCGCTCGGTTACGTGTCGACGGCGGACCAAGCCGTTGCCGTGCGCACCGGGGAAGACACAGTCCTTCACGTGAATTTGGCCAATCGGGACAGCGCAAGCATCGACGTACGCGCAGCTGCGGCGCCGGGGCTGCGCGTATCTCTCGATGGCAGCGACCGCGGGCCCGCCCCGCTCACGCTGCGCGACCTCAAGGCCGGGCCGCACACGCTGCGCCTCGCTGGAAGCCCCCGCTACGCACCCTTCGAGCAGCAAATTCGGCTCGAGCCCGAGCAGACCGTGAGCGTCGAGCCGAAGCTCGTCCCGCTAGTGGCGGTCATTAACGTCGCCGCTGGGAGAGCGTCGCTTGGGGCCCGCGTCGAGATCATCGGCGGCGATCTGCACCAGGACCTGCGAAACTTCCCTGCGCGCCTCGAAGTATCGCCGGACGCGACTTATCTCGTGCGAGCGACGCGCCTCGGCTATTTGGACTACCAAACCGAAGTCGCATTCAGCGACGGGGCTCTGCAGCGGGACGTCGTGATCGATCTGGTGTGGAATGCGGCCTCCGGCGTAAAGCCCGAAGGTTTGGCTACCAGCTCGCTAGCCCCGTCGCCGAGCAGCGCGACCTCGGGGACGATCGGTGCCAACTCCATTCCGATTTCGAACGTGCTCGTCGACGGCCGCCCAGCGGGCCCGACGCCTGCGCGAATCGCGGTCGCGCCCGGCCAGCACTCCGTCGTCTTCGTACACCCGAGTTTGGGGCGCAAATCGCTCAACGTGGTAGTGAGTCCGGGGAAGTCCTCCGTCGCTGCCGTACGCTTCTAGTTTTCGGTGACGGCACGATCGCCGTCGACCTCGTAAGGAGATGCCTGAATGCAGCTTGGAATGATCGGCCTGGGTAGAATGGGCGGAAATATGGTGCGGCGCCTGCTCAAGCGGGACCACGACTGCGTGGTGTTCGATCTGACGCCTGCCGCAGTCGATGCGCTGGCGTCCGAGGGCGCCTCACCAGCCTCTTCAATGGCCGATCTGGTGAGCCAGTTGCAAGCGCCGCGCGCCATCTGGCTGATGGTGCCGGCAGCGCACGTCGACGACACTCTGGCCGCACTGGTGCCGCACTTGGCTGCGGGCGACATCGTGATCGACGGCGGCAACTCGCACTATCACGATGACATTCGGCGCGCCGCAGAGCTCGCGCCGCGGCAGGTCTTCTATGTCGACGTCGGCACGAGCGGCGGCGTGTGGGGCGTCGAGCGCGGCTACTGCCTGATGGTGGGAGGCGACACGGCCGCGGTGAGCCGACTCACGCCCGTGTTGTCGGCGTTGGCACCAGGGGTCGAGAGTGCGCCCCGCACACCAGGCCGCGAAGGCGAGCCGAGCACGGCCGAACACGGCTACTTACATTGCGGCCCCGTGGGAGCCGGTCACTTCGTGAAGATGGTGCACAACGGGATCGAGTACGGCTTGATGGCAGCCTATGCCGAAGGCCTCAACCTGCTCCACCACGCCAACGTTGGGCGCTCGGAGCGTGAGAAAGACGCGGAGACGAGCCCGCTCAGACACCCCGAGCACTATCAATACGACTTGGATCTGAAGAGCATTACCGAGCTCTGGCGGCGTGGCAGCGTCGTCGCATCTTGGCTGCTCGACCTCACGGCGGGGGCGCTGCTGAAGAGCCCTTCCCTGGAGGGCTTCGCGGGGCGCGTGGCAGACTCGGGAGAAGGCCGCTGGACGATTCAGGCAGCGGTCGAAGCGGGGGTTCCCGTTCACGTGCTCAGCGCGGCGCTCTTCGATCGCTTCGAATCGCGCAGCGAAGGCGACTTCGCAAACCGCGTCTTGTCGGCGATGCGCTTGGGCTTCGGCGGGCACCACGAGAAAAAAGCCGCGACCTGAGCGGGCAAGCAGGCGACTCGCACGCTGGCGATGCGACGCGCGACGTGCTCACTCTGGCTTCTGAAGAGTGAGCGCGCCCGCTGCACTAGCAGCGCTCGAGCTCCGGCGCTCCGGCGCGGGGAGCTCTCGAATTCGCCGCCCGGGCGCGCCTGGCACCGCCACGCCCCCACACGTCTTCCGCGTAGCCACGCAGGGTGCGATCACTCGAAAAGCTGCCCATGCGCGCCACGTTGAGAATCGCTCGACGGGTCCACTCCGCCGGATCGCGGTACACGCGTTCGATTGCGCGCTGGCACTGCTGGTAGCTCAGAAAGTCGGCCAAGACCATGTACGTGTCACCCCCGTAAAGCAGCGAGTCCACGATGGGTCGGAAGCGGCCGGGCTCTTCGGGAGAGAACAGCCCGGAGGCGAGCGCGTCGAGCGCGGTCCTGACCGCAGGCTCCGCGTAATACACTTGCTGGGGGTCATAGCCCGTCTCGCGCGTACGAATCACTTCGTCAGCCGTGAGCCCAAACAGGAACATATTCTCCTCACCGACGGCGTCGCGAATCTCGATGTTGGCGCCGTCCAAGGTGCCGACAGTCAGCGCGCCATTCAGTGAAAACTTCATGTTGCCGGTGCCGGAGGCTTCGAGCCCTGCCGTCGAAATTTGCTCAGACACATCGCTCGCGGGGATGATGTGCTCGGCCAGCGTGACGCCGTAGTTCGGCACGAATAGCACGCGCAAGTAGGGGCGCACCGCGCTGTCTCGATTGACGACTTGGGCCACGCAATTGATGAGGTGGATGATGCGCTTGGCCATGTCGTAACCCGGCGCGGCCTTGCCCGAGAAGATGAACGTGCGCGGCACCGGCGTCAGGCGCGGATTGTCGCGAAGCTCCACATAGAGCGAGACGATGTGGAGCACGTTGAGCAACTGCCGCTTGTACTCGTGGAAGCGCTTGACTTGCGCATCCACCAAGTGCGTCGGATGAAGCTCGACCCCGCATTGTCGACTCAGCAGGCCCGCCAAGCGCTGCTTGTTGGCAAACTTCACTTCTGCAAAGCTTCGCTGAAACTCCGGATCGGTAGCCAGTGGGGTCAGGCGCTCTAGCTGATCCAGATCAGTCACCCAACCGTCCCCAATGCGAGAGGTGATGAGCGACGCCAATCCGGGGTTACACTTCAGGAGCCAGCGCCGCGGAGTCACGCCATTGGTTTGGTTGATGAATTTGGCAGGCTCGAGTTCATAAAAATCTCGAAAGAGCCGCTCCTTCAGCAGGCGCGAGTGCAGTGCCGACACGCCGTTCACGCGGCTGCCGCCGACGATGGCGAGGTTTGCCATACGCACCTGCTTTTCCGGCCCTTCCTCGATCAACGAGAGCCGGGCGAGCCGATCTTCGCCTCCGGGTCCTGGAAAACGCCGGCCGACCTCGGCCAAGAAGTGGTGGTTGATCTCGTAAATGATCTTCAGATGACGCGGCAACACGTGTTCCATCAGCGAGACCGGCCAGCGTTCGAGCGCTTCGGGCAAGATGGTGTGATTGGTGTAAGCGCAGCAGCGTCGCGTCACATTCCACGCGGCATCCCAGCGCATGCCGTGCTCGTCGACCAGCAGTCGCATCAGCTCGGCGACGGCCAGCGCAGGGTGGGTGTCGTTCATTTGAAACACCGCCTGCGCGTGAAAGTTATCGAGGCTCGGGTGATAGCGTAAGTGCCGCGCGATCACGTCTTGCAGCGTGGCCGAGACCAGGAAGTACTCCTGCTTCAAGCGCAGCTCTTTGCCGGCCGGTTGCTGATCGTTGGGATAGAGAACGCGCGAGATATTCTCGGTCGAAAACTTCTGTTCGACAGCCCGGATGTAGTCCCCACGGTTGAAGTAGCCAATGTCAAAGTCGTGAGTCGCCTTGGCCGACCACAAGCGCAGCGTGTTGACGATTTCGTTGCGATAGCCGGGAACCGGTAGGTCATAGGCCATGGCAACGACTTCGTGCGTATCAATCCACTCGTGCACGACCCTGCCGGAGCTGCCCGTGTAGTGGATCACTCGGCCCCCAAAACGAACTCTATAGGCGCGCTCGGGCCGTGCGATCTCCCATGGACTGCCGTAGCGCAGCCATTGGTCGGGCGCTTCGGTCTGCCGACCCGCCGTGATCTCTTGCCGGAAAATGCCGTAGTCGTAGCGGATGCCGTAACCCATCCCGGCGATACCGAGCGTCGCCATCGAATCCAGAAAGCAGGCCGCGAGGCGTCCGAGGCCGCCGTTGCCAAGGCCCGGGTCAGGCTCTTCGTTCAGGACTTGATCGAGGTCCACCCCCACGTTCGCGAGCGCCTCTGCCATCGCCTCGCGCATGCCCAAATTGATGAGCCCATCCTCCAACAGGCGGCCCAGAAGAAACTCGAGTGAGAGGTAGTAGACGACCTTGGGGTGCTCACCCGCGCGCGCGCTCCAGGTGCGCGTCCAGCGATCGTACATGCGATCGCGCGCGCAGCGCGCCACGGCCATGAAGTGATCCAGGCGCGTGGCGGCGGCCGGATGTTTGCCCTGAAGGTGCTGCACATGGTGCAGAAAGCTCGCACTGAGGGCCCTCGGGTCCAAGGCCAACTCGCCAACCTTGGTATCATCCTGCGCGGCGCTTGCCATGTCCGCTAGTACCACTTTCGCAGAACGAGGCATAGCCGGCGTCACGCAGTGAAACCGAGTCGTTGCGTTGAATGCGTCAACACCGAGGCCGCGAGTCAACGATGCGCGGCGCGCTTCGATCGATCGACCGCGAGGCGCGGAGCCGTTGCCTGCAAAGAGAAATAGAAGCGAAGCACCGAGGACACGCGCCCGAAAAAC
>JAEUAF010000452.1 GCA_019695485.1 Sorangium sp. | reverse complement strand
CGTGCGCGTCGGCGACCAAACCCGCCTGCTGGTGCGTGTCGCCGAGGCGCCGCGCGCCGTGCCCGCGGATGAGGTGGCGTCGCCCATCTACGACGCTGCCGCGGGGCGCATCGTCGTCCGCACCTGGAAGAGAAGCGCTCCTGGCCTCGATCTCAGCGATAGCCGCGTCGTGAAGGCCGACGGCGAGACCTTCTTGACCTCGATCTCTCATTTGCGCTGGGCGCGATCGCGAGATGGCTTGAGCTTCGTGGCCGATGCGCTGCCGGCATTGACGCCCGCGGGGGCGCTCGAGTCCTTCGGCATCGAAGATCCGCGACTCACGCTGCTCGACGAGACACTCTGGGTCAACTACAGCGCGGTCTCCTCGGCAGGGATCGCGACCGCGCTCGCCTCGAGTCGAGACCTGACGCAGTTCGAGCGGCACGGCGTGATATTCGCCCCGCCCAATCGCGACGTGGCGATCTTCCCGGAGCGCATCAACGAGCGCTATTTCGCGCTGCATCGTCCGATGCCCGAGGGCATTGGTCGCCCGGCGATTTGGCTTGCCTCGTCGCCGGACCTGTTGTGTTGGGGTGAACACCGGTTGCTCGCCAGCGCGCGTGCAGGCATGTGGGACGACGACAAGGTCGGCGGCGGCGCCGTCCCGATGCGTGTGAGAGCTTTCGGGCAGGACGCCTGGCTCGTGATCTATCACGGGGTCACGGCTTCACCGCTCACCTACTCCTTGGGAGCGCTGTTGCTCGACGCGAGCGACCCCGGCAAGCTGCTCGGTCGCTCGCGAGCCCCGATCTTGTTCCCTGAAGCCGGCTATGAAACGAGCGGCTTCTTTGGCAATGTCGTGTTTAGCTGCGGCGCCCTGTTGGACGGCGATCGGGTGCGCGTCTACTATGGTGCGGCGGATGGCGTGACCTGCGTCGCGGACCTCTCGCTGTCGTCGATCTTGCTAGGCCTCGAATGACCATCCACCACGACAGCCAGCCCCGCTCTCCGCTGCCCCGCTTCGAGCTCGGTTGCAACTACTGGCCGCGTACGAGCGCGATGTATATGTGGCGCGATCTCGATTTGGGCGAAGTCCGCGCCGATTTTGCCCATTTGCGTGCCCTTGGGGTGCGCACCGTGCGCTTCTTCCTGCTGACCGAGGACTTCTTGCCGGCGCCAATGACGGTCCCCAAAGCCAGGCTTTCGGCGTTGGTGGAGGTGGCTCGTGTCGCGAGTGAAGAAAAGCTCTTGAGTATCCCGACGCTCATCACCATCAACATGAGCGGCAAGTTCTGGTGGCCCGCCTGGATGCGTGACGAGCACGGAGCGCCACGCAGCCTGTTCTCGGACCCGACTCTACTACGCTCCCAGGCGTTGCTCGTGGAGAGCTGCGCGCGCGCGCTGTCCGGGGACAGCTCGATTCGCGCCTTCGACCTCTCGAACGAGATCGACGACGCCCAGCGCCTGCCGAGTCGCGACGCAGGTTGGTTGTGGGTCGCGCTACTTGCTGGCGCGGCCCGTCGCGGCGCGCCCGGCGTGCCGCTGCAATTCGGCGCGCATCTGCCGTCGCTGATGGCCGATACCCACATGCGGATCGACGATCTGGCAGGCTTGCTCGACGAAGATTGCATGCACGCTTACCCGCTCTATTGCGACGCCGCCCGCGGCTTCTTGGATGCGGAACTCGTGCCCTTCGCTTGCGCTCTCACGGCGGAGCTCGCGGCCCGAGGTCGAGCGCCTCTGATGCACGAATTCGGGATTTGCACGGCGCCCCCGGGCAGTGCCGGTGTCACCATTCGTGACGACTTTCTCGGCACTCCTCGCTCGCAGTATCTGGCCTCGGAGGAGGAAGGCGCGCTCTATTACCAGCGTGTCTTGGAGCGCCTTGCGGCGACCGGCGCGGCCGGAGCGTATGCCTGGTGCTACGGCGACTACGCTCCAAGGCTCTTCGCTCGGCCGCCGTTCGATACCGCGATTCGCGAACGCTCGTTCGGGCTAGTGCGCGCCGATGCTCGCGAGAAGCCGGTTTGCGACGTGATTCGCGCGTTCGCGTCTCGGCTCGTGCGAAACCAGGTGCCATTCGCTGCCGCTCCGAAGGTTCTCGATGTCGGCGTCGAAGCTTACTATGCGGCGCCGGAAGCAAATTTCCGTCGCCTGTACGCGCGTTGGCTTGGGGGTTGAGGTGCTGCTCGCACTGCTCGCGTTCGCGATTACTGCTGTGTGGGGTTTCAACTTCGTCGTCATCAAAGTGGGGACCGATGGCGTCCCGCCCCTGTTACTTGCGGCGCTGAGGTTCGCGTTCCTGGCCGTGCCAGCGGTCTTCTTCGTCAAGCCACCGCGTGCCTCGTGGCGCTTGGTCGCGGCGTACGGAATCTTCCTGGGAGTGGGGGAGTTCGGGTTGCTTTTCATGGCCATCAAGCTGGGGGCGCCGGCGGGGATGAGCTCGCTGATTCTGCAAGCTCAGGCTTTCTTTACGGCCCTCTTGGCGGCGCTGTTCTTGGGCGAGCGCATCTTCTTACACAGCGCTCTCGGCATGGCGATCGCGAGTTCTGGTCTCGCGCTGATCGGTTGGATGGGCCGCGCGCCGGGCGCGTGGTCTGGGCACTTCGCGATCGCGCTGACGATGCTACTCGGGGCCGCCCTGATGTGGGCGGTCGCCAACGTGCTGGCCCGACGGATCGGCGACGTCGGCGCGTTGAATCTCATTGTCTGGTCGAGCTTAGCGTCGCCCCTGCCGTTGCTGGCCCTGTCGCTGTTCTTCGACGGGCCGAGCGTCATCGTCACCGCGCTCCACGGAATATCATGGGTTTCGATCGGCGCGGTGGCCTACCTGGTCCTGTTTTCGACGTTGTTTGGTTACGGGGCATGGAACCACCTGATCGTGAAGTACGGCGCAAGCCGGGTGGCGCCGTTCTCCATGCTCGTCCCAATCTTTGGCGTCAGCTCGGGCGCGCTCTTTCTTGGCGAGCGCGTGACCGGCTCGTTTGTTCTCGCTGCGGCGTTGGTCGTGCTGGGGCTCGGCGTGCACAGCTTCGGTCGCCGATTGTCCGGCTAGCGAACGGGCCGCATCAGTACCCGACGTCGAACTCGTCGTCGGCGCCACGCGGGGCGCCGGGAGCGCGCGGTCGCAGCAAATGGCCTGGCTTTGCTCTGCCGCGCAACGCGTTCGCGGTGCCGGACGTTGGGGCGTGAGTCGTTGCCGCGGCCTTCGTAGCGTCGGTCGCGCCGCTCGGCGTGTCGCCGGGAGCGCTTGTGCCGCTGGTTGGGTGCGCGATAGGTGCCCCCGTTTGCGCTGGCGCGGAGACGGGCTCTGCGCGGACCGCAGCAGGCGATTGAGGCGCGAGCGCGGGTGCTGCCTGTTGCGGCGCGCGCCCGAAACTCGCATAGGCTGCCGCGCCTGCCACGAGGAGGGCTGCCGCCGCGACGATCAGCGGCGCATTCTTGCGACGAGGCCTGAGCGAGTCCACCTCGTCAGCCGTGATCGGCTGCGAAGTCAGCACTGGCAGCGGCGGTAGCGGCTGGATGACGACCGGGGCCGGCGCCGACGACGTAGCCTCAGGTGGCGGGACGCTGCCAAGATCGAGAGGGAGTCCCGTGGGGCTCGTGCTGCGCAGCAGGTGACTGCTGCGTTCGACTGAAATTCGCGCGCGGCGCGGAGCAAACGGGTAGAGCGCAATCGCGAGCTCTGCCACGTTCTGATAGCGCTTCGTGACGTCTTTTTCGAGACAGCGCAAGATCACGGCCTCGAGTTCGGGCGGCGCGTCGTGCACGATTTTTCTGAGCGGAATCGGATCGCGCTCGAGGATGGCCGCGCCAAGCTGCATCAGCGTGGGCGCGTCGAAGACGCAGTGGCCAGTCAGCAGCTCGAACAGCACACAGCCGAGCGCCCAAATGTCGGTGCGCGCGTCGACGTCCCCAGTGGAGCGAATTTGCTCGGGAGACATGTAGGCGGGCGTGCCCATCGGCATCATCGTCTTGGCAAACTTCCGCCCTTCCAAGGCGGCGGCACCCGTCAGGGCAACCTTGGAGATGCCGAAGTCGAGGACCTTGATCACCTCCACGCCTTCGCCCTGGCGTGACAGGAACATGTTTTCTGGCTTGATGTCGCGGTGGACGATGCCGACGGCATGAGCGCTGGCGAGCGCCTCGCAAGCTTGCAGCACGTATTCCACGGCGAGCTTGGTCGGCAATTTGCCGCGCTCGCGCACGACGTCGGCCAGATCCTTACCGTGAAGGTACTCCATCACGATGAACGGCACGCCGTTCGGCAAGCTGCCAACGTCGAACACGCGCGCCACGTATTCGCTCTTGATCTTGGCGGCGGCCCGCGCCTCGCGCGAGAAGCGCTCAACCACCTGTTCGTGCGCGAGCGATTCCTCGCGCAGGAACTTGAGCGCCACCATCTCGCCGAGCTCGAGATGCATCGCGGAGACGACGTAGCCCACGCCACCGGCGCCGATCAGACCGATGATTTCATACTTGCCCGCGATCACGCTGCCGAGCGAGAAGGGCAGCTTGACTACTTCTCCCGTGATGGGGAGCGTGCCACTCGCCGGCAAGCTTTCTCCGCGAGGGCGCGGAATGGCGATTGGCGTGGGCGGGCCGGATTCGACCAAGCCGCTAAGCGCGACTAGGATGTCCGGTGCCGTGGGGATCTTTTTTCTGCCTGCGCTCATGGCTTAAGCTCCGAGATTCGCCGCCTGTTCGAGTCGTGATCGCATTCGGCGTCCCTCATCCTCTCAAGCGGCGGGATTCACCGACGCTTCAGGGGCTACATTGAGTGTACTGTCCGGATTTCTGCTGGGAAGCGATGTCGAACGTGAGGCCCGAACTTTGGTACGTGGGAGTCCCAGAGCTAGAGCCGATGCACCACATTTCGATCGTGCCCCCGACAACCGCGCCATCCGCGTCCCATGCGAGCGGCCCGAACGTGCCGATTGCGTCAATGGTTTCGCCGGAGGCGAGCTTCTGAAACGCAACGGGTGCTTTGGCGCTCCCGACCTCGATGTGTGTGGCCCCACCCGCCAGCTTGCGCAGCCCCTTGGCGACGCTCGTGCCGCTGACGGGCAAATCTTTCGTCGCGGCCAACGCGAACGCGATGGCGTAGGTGGCATCATAGGCTGGGCCCATTCCGGACGTGGTGGCGGAGCTACCTGGAAACGCGACCTGGTAGTCCACCTTGAACGAGGTGTAGATGGGCGCTGAGGTCGCTCCGGGGGTGAGCCCCGTTCCGCGCACGCGGCGGCGAAGGTCGTCATTGCCGGTTACCGCCGTGATGAGCTCGGGTGACCGCAGGGAATCGATCAACATGTAGTACGGCCGATTCGGAGCAGTCCACGCTGCCTCGAGTGGGACCATGACGGCGGTGATGGCTTCGGCCGTGCCAGCCAGGACAATCAGATCCGGCGCAAAAGTCACGTATTTTTGCACGATCGCGTCCTGGTTTGCCGCTTTGTAATCGTAGCCGTCGATTTGGACGTTCTTCCCCAAATTGACTGGATCGGAAATGGCCTGTCCGTTCAGTGTCAGCTGGTTCAGAGAGGTTCGCGTGCCGATGCCGAGGGCATCGTTTCGAAACACGACACCGAGCTTCACCGCGCTGAGGTTTCGATCTGCCTTCACGCTGCTCTCGAGGTCGTTCAGTTGCGATAGCATCAGCGGCGCGCGTTGAACGTCAGTAGGTACCATCAGCCAGGTTAGGTCGTTATCGATCAGTGCCGTGATGCTCGACGCCACGGCCGAGGGCGACATCACCACGGTCTTACCGGGGATGGTCACCTTGTTGGAAAGGTCCAACGTGTCCTGGCTGGTGTTTGGACCAATGATCGCTGGAACACCGAGATCGTTGACGAGGTGTTTGCTGGCCCGGTCAAGATTTGCCGACTCATCGCATGAGATCAGGGCGACCTTGCGCGGACTGCCGGAACTTGCGGGGATTCCACCGGCCGCGTTGATCTGTTGAACCGCCAGCATCGCGCTCTGTTGGCGCTGCAGGTTGGTGGCCGCGGTTGCGCCCTTCGTCGAGAACAACGAGCCGAGGAGGATCGTGTTTTCTACGCTCGGGTCGCCGGTCACGGTCGTGCAGTCGTCACTCAGCACCGTTGCGCAGTGTCCGGCAGGCTTTACGCAAACGGTCGCGCCGGCTCCTGACTCTCCGGCGGCCCCGGTGGCGAGCGACGCGCAGTCGGCGTTGGTCGTGCACTCCCCCTGTTGGGTCGAACTCGTTCCTACGGAGAAGTCGTTTAGCCCCGTCACGGAATTGCAGGCGGCGAAGCCGGAGAGGGTGACGAGCCCGAGCGAGATGGAAAGTCGATTGAAGAACGTTTGCATAGTGACCCTCGAACTCTGTAACGGCCGCATCTCGACTAAACTTGCCCCGCTCGTGCCGAGCTGGCGGATCTCGTCGCCCAACCCCGCTCCCAAGTAAGCGCCCGCGTGCCGGCGCTGTCGGAAGTTTGACATCCTTCTTCGAGGGTTGAGCCGGAATGCCGGGGCGTGGACTTCAGAAGCGGCATTGGGGGACCGTATATGGATTGCAAGCGTCCAGAACGAGACGAAGGTGAAGGGCTAGCGATGAGCAAGCGTCAAATTCCGGTGAGGCATTCGAGCCTGTGGATTTTCCCACTGGCACTCGTCATGAACACAGCGCTTCCGCGCGTTGCTAATGCGGAAGAAGATCCCTCCGCGCAGGAGACTGCAGCGGCCCGCGCGCTAGCGGTGGACGGACTGAAGCTCGCGAAAGCAGGGCAATGTCGCGAAGCCGTGGACAAGCTCGAAAGGGCCGAAAAAATCAGGCATTCCGCGATGGTGTTGGCGAAGCTTGGCGAGTGCTACGTGAGCACGGGCAAGCTCGTGCAGGGCACGGAAGCGTTGCGCAAAATGCTCCGCGAGCCGCTACCCCCGGATGCGAGCGCGGCCCTCACCCAAGCCTATGAACACGCGCCCGCGCTGATTCAAGAGGCCAAAGCCAGCATCGCTGGGATCACCATCACACTCGCGGGTGGGGACAGCGGTAAAGTCACCCTCACGGTGGATGGCACGGAAGTGCCGGCTACGGTGCTGGGGGTCGAGCTTCCGGTAGATCCCGGGGAGCACGTGGTGGAAGTAACCGGAGCCGCCTACCTGAAGTCGACGAATCGAGCGAAGCTTGCCGCGGGCGAAAAACAGGCGATTCAAATCGAGTTGAAGCCCAACCCGGAGGCGGCGCTGCAGGCGAAAGCCGCGGACGAGCCGCCTGTGGCTCCCGGACCACGAGCGGATAGCGCCGGATCGGGATCGCGGAGCCGATTTCCAAGCCGGCCCCCCATCGACAGCGGGGCGCAGCCCGTGGCGAATTCCGGCAGTGGCAAGACGTTGGCCTTCATCTCCTATGGTGTCGGCGCGCTCGGCATCGGCGCGGGCGTGCTGTTTGGGCGCTCCGCGATGCAAGACAAAGACGTGCTCGATGGACAATGCCCCAACAAAGTCTGTCCACCGGAGCAGCAAGATCGCCTGAACTCCGCAAAGACCAAAGGCATCGTGGCCACCGCAGGGTTCGGCGTCGGCGCGGCCGGTATCGTGCTTGGGACAATTCTTCTAGCCACGGGCGGGAGCTCCTCCTCGAGCTCCGCCGCCGCCTCGGCGGCACCGCCGACGCGCACGCTGTTCAGGCCGCGCGCCGCGATCGGTTTCAATAGCGTCCAGATCGGCGCGGACTTCTGAGGCTTCGCCCGAACCGCGCGTTCACCCCTGAGACGACCCGAGGTTGCTTGAGGTCGGGGCTCAGGGCAACGAGTGGTAGAGCGGCAGCCCGACCGCGGCTGGGAAGAACGCGATGTCGTTCGCGTAGCCGACGTCGCCGCTCGCGAGCACGACTGCGGGGGTGGTCGCGTCTCCGGCGCTACTGCTGACTCTGAGTTGGGTCGGACTGAGTGCGCCGAAATGCCCCGCAGAAAGCGAAAGCCAGAGGGCTCCGCCGTCGTCGAACGCGGGCCGATTGAACAGCGCGGCGACGCCGATCACGATGCTGACGTGTGCGACCACTGTCCTCGAACCGGTGTGCCCGAGATCCGCCTTCGCGATTTCGAACACGCTGTTCCCGGCGAAGTCTGCGCCCCACAGGTTTCCCGCACTATCGAAGGCGAGGAAATTGGCTGCGAGATCCTGCGTGTCAGCCGAGTCGCGAGGGACGATCGTGTAGTCCGCGGCGGCGCTGTCCGATGTGGAGAGGCGCGCTCGATCGAAGCGAACCAGGGTCCCGCTGTCCGCCAGCCACAGATTGCCGGCTGCGTCGAACGCGAGGTCTTCGTTGTCGGTCAAGCCGGAGAGCGTCGCCGCTGCGGTGACATCGACTGCAGCTGAGGACGGCGTGAGGTCCGCGGCGTCGACGCGCAGAGCCTGGCCACCGCACGCGCTCACCCAGAGGTTGCCTTCGAGATCGAAGGCGAGCTCTCGAATGGCTGGGATGCAGGGGATGCTCGGCAAGTTGATGCCCGCGTCCCAGGCCTTTGCGCCCGATGCGCCGAGGTCGGCCGCGGGAAAGCGCACCAGCGCGGGATCTGCTGCAGTTGAGCCGCGTGACCAGGCGTTGCCATCCCGATCGAACGCAATGACGTTGCCGACAGGTCCGTCCGCAGCGACGTTCGCATCCGGCGCCCCGCTGGCGCTGAGATCGGCTGCGGCGAATCCGAGCAAGGGAGCTTTGCCGCCGGGGCCGTTGGGGGTCCACAACTTGTTGCTGCTCGGAATCGCCGTGTACACCACCTTGACGGTATGCGTTTCAGCGGAGTCGAGACAGAAGGAGTCTTCGGTGAGCCGTGGTTCGAACACCGTGCGCACGATTGGATCGGCGTCGAACACGCGCGACGCGGTTAAGCTGTAGCTGCCCGCGCCGACGGCGGTGTATGTCTGCGTCTTGGTGACGCTCTTCGGGTCGGGTCCGTCGAGCGCGATGTCCGCGGCAACTCCCGTCGGTAGCCCGCTGACTTGCACGACGATGGTGCCTTGTCCGGCCAGCGCACAACTAGCACCGCCTTCGCCAGCCGCGGCGCCGCTCGCGTTACCGCCTTGTCCGGCGCTGCCGGGTCCGGCGCCGCCGCTCACGGCGCTTCGACCGCCTCGCGCGGCGCTTGCTCCACCCGTCGCTGCTCCGCCGGTTCCAGCGGAACCGCTGCTGCCGCCGCTGCCCGACGCGCCGTCGGAACCAGAGCAAGCAGGGGCCACGATCGCAACGACACCGAGCACAGGCATGAACCAACGCAGCATCAGGACCTCCGAATGAAGTGGACCTGAACCTTTCAGTCCCCGTGAATGATTGCAAGAAAATCCGGGCTGACCGTGCGCTCTCCGATGTAAGGAGGCGTGCGCGGTTGAGTGACTCGGCGAGTCTGGTAGGCTGCGCGACCCGAACCGAGCCATGCCAAATTACCTGACTCCTGAAGGCGCCAAGAAGTACGCGGATGAGCTGAACAAGCTGCTCTCGACCGAGCGTCCTCGGGTCGTGCAGGAGGTGGCCGACGCGGCCGCGCAGGGCGACCGTTCCGAGAATGCTGAATACGTGTATGGCAAGAAGCGCCTGCGCGAGATCGACCGTCGCGTGCGATTTCTCTCCAAGCGGCTCGACTCGGCGGTGGTCGTGCGCACGGCCGAGGTCCAGAAGGCGGACGAAGTGCGGTTCGGCGCCACGGTCGCCGTGGTCGACGAAAACGGCAAGAACAGCCGCTATCAAATCGTCGGCCCCGATGAGGCGGATCCCGGGGTCGGCCGCATCAGTTTCGAATCGCCGCTCGGGCGCAGCTTGATGAAGAAGAAGCTTGGCGACGTAATCGTCGTTCGTCGCCCGGCCGGCGAGATCGAGGTCGAGATCTTGTCGATTGAGTACTGACCGCACTGCGCGGCCCGCGCCGCGCTTGCG
>JAEUAF010000447.1 GCA_019695485.1 Sorangium sp. | reverse complement strand
AGGGTGTCGAGAGCCTCGGCGGCTACGCCGATCTGTTCCTCAAGAACACGCTGGCGAGCGGCGTCGTGCCGCAGATCAGCTGCATTCTGGGACCCTGCGCGGGCGGCGCGGTTTACTCACCTGCCATTACCGACTTTGTGTTCATGGTCGAGAACACGAGCTACATGTTCATCACGGGGCCCGATGTGATTCGCACGGTGACGCACGAGGAAGTGTCGAAGGAAGCCCTGGGCGGCGCCTCAGCGCACGCGCGCATCAGCGGTGTCTGCCACCATGTTTCCGCGGACGACCAGAGCTGCCTCGCCGCGGTGCGCGAGCTGCTCGGCTACCTGCCCGCCAACAACGCTGAAGATCCGCCGCTCCGGCCGTGCGACGACCCCGAAGACCGCGACGTGCCGGAGTTGGACGAGCTCGTGCCCGAGGAGAGCGGCAAGCCCTATGATATGCGCGCGCTGGTGCGCGCCGTCGTCGACGCCGGGCAACTCTACGAGATACACGCGGAATTCGCGAAGAACGTGATCGTGGGCTTCGCGCGCATCGCGGGCCGCAGCGTCGGCATCGTGGCAAACCAGCCGCTCTACTTGGCGGGCGTGCTAGACATCGACGCAAGCGTGAAGGCAGCCCGCTTCGTGCGTTTTTGCGACTGCTTCAACATCCCGATCGTAACCTGGGTAGACGTGCCGGGCTTCTTGCCGGGCGTCGAGCAAGAGCACCGCGGCATCATCGCGCACGGCGCCAAGCTGCTATATGCCTTCGCCGAGGCGACGGTACCCAAGCTCACCGTGATCACCCGCAAAGCCTATGGCGGCGCCTACGACGTGATGAGCAGTCGCCACATTCGTGCCGACGTGAATCTCGCCTTTCCGACCGCGGAGATCGCGGTGATGGGTCCGGAGGGCGCTGTCAACATCGTCTACAAGAACGCCATCGAAGCGGCTGAGGACAAGGAAGCCGCGCGCCAGACCTTCATCGACGAATACCGTGCGCGCTTCGCGAGCCCCTACAAGGCTGCAGAGCTCGGTTTCGTGGATGAAGTGATCCGACCACGCGACACGCGCCGGCGACTAGCGGTGTACCTGAAGCTTCTGAAGAACAAGCGCGAGCGAAACCCCGCGCGCAAGCACGGCAACATCCCGCTCTGAGTTGTTCGAACACGAGCGCCACGCGCAGGCGCCGTTCGCGGTGGACTCATTCCTCCGGCGGATCGAGGTAGTCGACTTCGACGCCGCGTGGCGTGCGGAAGCGGGTCACGCCCGCGTGACGACGCACGACCCAATCGGGTCCTACCGGCACCTTCCCAAAGCCCCCCGGTGTATCGACGATGAACTTCGGCAGCGCGATCCCGGATAGGCGCCCCTGCAGCTCCTCGAAGATTCGAATTCCGGTCGCGAGGGGCGTCCGCAAATGGCCGCTCCCGCGCACGGGATCTGCCTGCAGCAAGTAGTACGGACGAACCCGCGACCGCACCAAACCTCTAAAGAGCTCGCTTAGCACGCGGCTGTCGTCGTTGATCCCGCGCAGCAACACGCACTGGTTCATCACGGGAAAGCCGGCGTCACACAGGCGTGCCAATGCCTCGCGCGCCTGCGGGGTCAGCTCTTTCGGGTGATTGAAGTGCGTCATCACCCACAACGGGTGAAACGGGCGCAACGCAGCGACGAGCTCGTCCGTAATGCGCTGCGGGAGCGCCGAGGGCACGCGCGTCGCCAGGCGGATCGTCTCCACGCTCGGGATACGCCGTAGCCGTTCGACGATGCGCAGCAGGCGATCGGTCGCCATCGCCAGCGGATCGCCGCCACTGACGATCACATCTTTGATTTCTGGGTGAGTCTCGAGATAGGCGAAGGCGGGTGCCAAGCGCGCGTCCGAACGCGGGCCGCCGCCATCGCCGACCATGCGACTGCGCGTGCAGAAGCGGCAGTACACGGCGCAGCGATCACTCACCAACAGGAGCGCTCGGTCTGGGTAGCGTTGGACGAGCTCCGGGGCGACCTCATGCGCTTCTTCGCCGAGTGGATCGCGCAAATCGCCAACCACGCTCTGGCGCTCGGCCACATGCGGCACCACCTGCCGGCGGATTGGGCAATTCGCGTCGACCGGATCGCAGAGCGACAGATAGTAAGGGGTGATCGCGATCGGGAAGCCGTTCGCCTCCGCGTAACGCGCGCCTTCGAGCTCCTCGTCGGAGAGGGCAAGCTTCTCGCCGAGCTCGGCGGCGCTGCGCACCGCGTGCCGCAGTTGCCAACGCCAATCCGAGGGCCCGCTGAGCTCGATCACGGGCGCATGCGATCGACGGGTTGGGTCGCGCTCGCAACCGGCTTCGGCGCGTGGACTTCGGCCAGCGCTTTCTCGTCGATGCTGACCGGAAACTTTGCGCGAAGTTCCTTTTCGAGGTTCGCCTCGCGTTGCTTCACGAGCTCCTGCACCAGCGTGATGCGGATGGTCCGCTCGGCCTCTTCGAACGGGCGGTCCCGCGCGTCCGTACGGCTCGACAGGCGCACGATGTGAAACATCCCGCCGTCCGCGACGACCTCGGGCAACACGGAACCCACTTTGTCGATCTTGAAGACCGCCGCGCGCAGCGCCTCGGGAACGCGCGGA
The DNA here is from genome assembly GCA_019695485.1 of Sorangium sp. Lineage (GTDB taxonomy): Bacteria > Myxococcota_A > Polyangia > Polyangiales > Polyangiaceae > PMG-095. Next base: position 14,243 of record JAEUAF010000447.1, on the reverse strand, counting down.
TTCGCGCCGCGCGGATGCCCCGGGGGCCCGACGATGCCAAGATCCCCCGCAAGCTCCGGCGGCGCCGCACCCATGGCGCGGGTGCTCTTGTCGAGCGAATGCTCACTCACCAGTTTGCCCCACTCAGCCGGCGTGGCCTGGCTGGCCTGCGTAAGTAGCGTCTTGGCTTGCGCTTGGCTCGCGACAGCGATGTGCGCCACGCGCCGCCGCTCGGGTTCACTGAAGTCGGCCTTGTGCTCGTCGTAGTACTTGCGCACATCGGCTTCCGGCGCGTCCGAAGGCCCCGGAACCTCGTGCCGAACGTCACGCAGCAGCTCATCGCGCAGCATTTGGCGCATGCGCTCCTCGGTTTCCGGCTGCTTGTCGAGACCGCGCCGCCGCGCTTCCTGTGCCAAGAGCTCGAGCTCGACCATCTCGTTTAGAAGCAGCTTGCGGCGCTCAGGCGACTGGTAACGCAGCCGCTCGAACGTATCCATGCGCTCGAGAGCCGCCGCAAACTCGCCCAGCGTGATGCTTCGGTCCCCGACGCGGGCCAGCACCTGAGCCGCCTGCTCGGGACTGAGTGTCTTCGGGGCCGCGCTCCCGAGCGGGCTCCCGCTCGCGCTGGCGGCCGGGGCTGCGCCCTCGCCAGCCTTCTTGTGACAACCGAAAAACGACAGGGCCGACAGCAACGCGAGCGCTCCCGCACCGGCTCGAAACGGTGAGCGCACAGACCGGGCTCGAAGCGCCATGCGGCTCGAATTACTACGACTCAAAGGCCTCCGCCAAGGAAAGCCACGCTTGGCCGTTGAAAACCGCGGCAGGGGAGGCTACGAGCTCCGATCGTGGAACCCGACCCCAAGCTCAAGTACCGGCGCGTCATCATCAAGCTCAGCGGCGAAGTGCTGAGCGGCAAAGAAGGCGGCCACGGCATCGACACCGCAACGCTGAAGGCAACGGCCTCCGAGCTCGCGGAAGTGCACGCCACGGGCGTCCAGCTCGGCGTCGTCGTCGGCGGTGGCAACATCTTCCGCGGCCTGCGCGCGGCGAGCGAAGGCATGGATCGCGCACAGAGCGATTACATGGGCATGCTGGCGACGGTGATCAACTCGCTGGCGCTGCAGGACGCGCTCGAGCGCTGCGGCGTCCCTACGCGGGTGATGACCGCTCTCGAAGTGAAACAGGTCGCCGAGCCATACATTCGACGCCGCGCGATTCGTCACCTCGATCGCGGCAACGTGGTCGTCTTCGGTGCCGGCACGGGTAACCCCTACTTCTCGACCGACACCGCCGCGGCCTTGCGCGCCATGGAGATCCGCGCCGACGGCCTGCTCAAGGCCACCAAGGTCGACGGCATCTACGACCGTGATCCGCGTCGCCACGCCGAAGCCAAGATGCTCGAGCGCGTTTCTTACGACCGCTTCCTGGCCGACCACCTAGGCGTGATGGATTCGACCGCCGTCACGCTCTGTCGTGAGAATGGGCTCCCAATCCGCGTTTTCAAGATGACACCCGGCAATATTCGGCGGGTCTGTCTGGGTGAAAACGTGGGGACCACGGTTTCGCTCTCGAATTAGCTGCCGGCACGCCGCACTCCGGGTCGCTGGCGGCACTCACCCAGCGATCCGGCCACGATTTCTGAAAAGAAGCCGCTTCCGTCGTTCGGCGTAGAGCGAGTTTAGGGGTAAGCTCCGCCCCGATGTGGCAGTCGCTCCCTGAATTCGGAACGGGTGTGATCTACGCGGTGCTCGTGGCCGCGGCGTACACTTTCGCAGTCGCGCTGGCCGCGGGGAGGGACAAGCCGCGACTTTTGCGCTCGGCTCGCCTCGGCGCCTACGCGACGTCGGCGTTGGTGCTCTTCGCAGTCTTGCTGCTGACCTACGCTTTCGTTACCCACGACTTTCGCATTCGCTACGTGTCGCACTACAGCGATCGTTCAATGCCCAAGATCTACCTCATCACCTCGCTGTGGGGTGGTCAGGACGGCTCGTTGTTGTGGTGGTCGCTGTTGCTCTCCGGTTACACCGCGGCCTGCGTGGCGTGGTTGAAGGGCCGCTACCGGCAACTTCAGCCGTATATCATCGCGACTTTGATGGTGATCGTCAGCTTCTTCATGGTGCTGATGTTGTTCGCCGCGAATCCATTCGAGGCGAGCATCGCGGGCGCGCGACCCGACGGCGAAGGTTTGAATCCGTTGCTCCAGAATTACTGGATGGTGATTCACCCACCCTGTCTTTACACGGGCTTCGTGGGCTGCTCGGTGCCGTTCGCATTCTGCATCGCGGCCCTCGTCACGGGCCGCCTCGACAACGAGTGGATCAACGCCGTCCGCAAATGGATGCTGTTTGCCTTCCTGTTCTTGTCGATCGGGAACGTGCTCGGCATGGCCTGGGCGTACGAAGAGCTCGGTTGGGGCGGCTTCTGGGCTTGGGATCCGGTGGAGAACGCTGCCTGCCTGCCCTGGTTCACCGCGGCAGCTTACGTTCACTCGACCATGATCCAAGAGCGTCGGAACATGCTCAAGGTTTGGAACGTCTTCCTGATCTCGCTCACGTTCCTGCTCACGCTGTTCGGCACGTTCCTCACGCGCGCCGGCATCATCACCAGCGTGCACAGCTTCGCGCAGAGCGACATCGGCAAGTACTTCCTGTGGTTCATCGGCATCTGTGGTGCCGCGAGCTTGAGCCTTTCGGTGTTCCGGCTGCGCGAGCTCCGCACCAAGACAGAAATCGAGAGCGTGGCCAGCCGAGAAGCCATGTTCGTGGTCAACAACTGGGCCCTGCTCGGCGGCATGACCTTCATTTTCTGCGCGACCATGTACCCCAAGCTGAGTGAGCTCTGGGGCGAGAACACCACCGTTGGTCCTGCCTTCTTCAATCGCTGGATGGCGCCGATCGGTCTCGTAATCTTCATGCTGATGGGGCTCGCTCCGCTGTTCGGCTGGCGCAAGACCAGCGAAGACGCGCTGCGACGCGCGCTACGCGCTCCGCTGTTGACCGGCCTCGCAGCGCTCGTTCTCCACATCGCGATTGGCAAGCGGCTCGGCTACCCTGCGTTCGTCGCCAAGGACCCGATGTTCGAGGGCATCGTCGGCACGCTGCTCGCGAAGATCGCGTCCGCTGGGCCGCTGATCACGATCACGCTAGCGGCCTTCAACCTGGCGGTGATTGCACAGGAGTTCTACCGGGGTGTCGCCGCTCGTCAGCACAGCGCACGTCAGAAGAAGGAGCACGAGGACGTGCTCTTGTCCCTGCTGCGCTTGGTCGACAAGAGCCGGCGCCGCTATGGCGGCTACATCGTCCACCTCGGCATCACCTCGATGTTCATCGGTTTCGTGGGCACGGCCTGGAATATCGATCGCGAGACCACGCTGCTGCCCGGCCAGAGCACCAACATTGGGCGCTTCGAGCTCACCTACAAAGGCTCACGAATGTGCCCCGGCAACCCGCGTTGCAGCGCCGAGGAGCAAGCGGATCTGAACAAGCGCATGATCTTCGCGGACCTCACGGTGAAGCGTGACGGCGTGCCCATCGGCATGGTCTCGCCAGCCAAATTCATTTACGCCAAGAATCCGGATGGACCGACCACGGAAGTGGCTCTGATGCGCTCCTTTCGCGAAGATCTGTACACGATCGTCGGCACCGTCGATCCCCAGAGCAAGCGGGCTACCTTCAAGTTCCACGTAAACCCCTTCGTGTCGTGGATTTGGCTCGGGCTCTTGATCCTCATCTCTGGAACGACGGTCTCGCTTTGGCCGGAGGTGAGCTTCGGTGGCTCGCGTGCGTGGGCATTCGCCCGCGCGGGGGCCGGCGCCGCGACCGCATTTGTGCTCTCCATCTGGCTAGCGATGACGCCCGCTGCTGCCTATGCCGCCGAGCGCCCCGTCAAATTCCAATCCAATCTCGTAGCCGCCTCTCCGTTGCCCAAGATTTGGCAGTCGGGCGCTTGGCGTCCGATCGCGTTCGGTGTGGGGCTCGGGGTCGCCAGCGCGCTCTGGCTTTCGCGCCGCTCACGACGCACGCCGGCGTCCCGCGGCAACTGACGATTTCCCGCCTTATCCCATGAAATACGAGAATCTTCGTCCCGGTGCGCTGGCTCTGCTGCTCGCGGCTCTGAGCCTCGCCGTCGCCGTGGGGCTCGGTCTATTTTACGGGCTCGCGCTGTCGGTGCTCATCTTGGCAACCTGTGCGCTCGGCGCCGTGATTGCGCTGCTCTGGGCCAGCGTAAAGAGCCTGGCAGGTGAAACGCCGCTAACTCTCGACGAAGCACTCCTCTATGGCGCGCCCAGCGTCGAAGAGGAGCAGAAGCGCGCCGTGCTACGCGCGCTCAAGGATCTCGAGTTCGAACGCAGCGTCGGCAAGATCAGCGAGGACGATTTTCACGAGTTTTCTGCGCGCTACCGCGCCGAAGCCAAGCGGCTGATCGCTAAAGTCGACCAAGCGCTGGCGGGAGCGCAGGAACTCGCGGAAAAGCTCGCGGATGAGCGCGTTCGGAGCGCGGGCCTCGACCGGGAAAAAGCTTCCGCCGTCGACGCGCGAGAAAAGCCGAGTGCCGCGCTTGGAGACGACGCTGAAGACTCGGACGATACCGACGATTCGGAAGATACCGACGAGACCGACGACTCGGATGACGAACCCCGGACCGAAAAGTCCGGGGATAGCAGCCCGGCAGCAGGGACATCTCCGAGCGCGGACGCCGATCGTTGCTGCCCCAAGTGCCAAACCAAGAACGACCCCGACGCCCAGTTTTGCAAGCGTTGCGGCACCAGCGTCATAACCCCCAGCAACGGCGTCGATGCCAGCGTCCGCTCGAAGGAGAACGTCTCGTGAAGCGCACCGTGCTCCGCAGCGCATTCCTGGCTGTCGTCGTCTCAGCCAAGCTCGGCTTCGCGCAGACCTCACAAGGCCTCCCACCCGGCCACCCGCCAATCCAGGCGCAAAGCCCCGCTGCAAGCGCGTCGCCCCCGGCGCCCAGCGCGCCCGCGAGCAGTGCTTCCGGCCAAAGCCCGACAGCCAAAGCCCCAGGCCCAGCTACTGCCGCGAGCGCTCAGTCTGCCTCGGCGGCGGCCGGGCACCCCGCTCCGCAAGCCGGGACGCCACAAAATCCCCACGTCGGGGCAGGCGCGGGCAGCATCCCTGAAGACGAGAGCAACCCGGCGCCAGACCTCCCCAAGGGCAGTATCGAAGCGTTCCTAGTCGACGGGAGCAATGCCCCAATCGGGGGCGCCGACGTCCGCCTCGGCATCATGTTTCAACGCATCTCTGAGGGCGAATCGCGTACCGAGCGCTTTCTGCGCACCGACGCGGCCGGGCGCGTGCGCTTCGACGGTCTGAACTTCGGCAGCGACTATAGTTACCGAGTCACCACGCGCAGCGGCGCCGCCGAATACGCGTCGTTCCCCTTCAATCTTGGAGACCAAGGTCAGCGGGTGCGACTCCACGTGCTACCCGTGACGCGCAACATCGACGCTGCGCTGATCGGCATGCGAAGCTTCGTCTACATCGAGCCGCGGGACGACGTGTTCGTGTTCGAGGTTTTGTACCGCGTGTTCAACGTCGGCACGGTGACCTGGGTGCCAGACAACGTGGTGTTGCACCTGCCGACGGGCTTCAAGGCCTTCAACGCACAGCGCGGCATGACCGACGTAGGCTTCGAGGCCGTCGAGGGTGACGGCGCGCGTTTGAAGGGCACTTTCACGCCGGGTCAGCACGACATCAACGCGCGCTTTCAGGTTCCGAAGAATTCGGACTCAGTCGCGTCGTTCCAGATGGGCGCCCTACCGCGCGTCGCCGAACTGCGCGTGATCGCCGAGGCCTCGTCGCAAATGTCGCTCGAAGTCAGCGGCTTCGAAGCGCCACAGGTCGCATCTAATCAGCAGGGCAAGCGCGTGCTCGTGACGCGCCGCGTACTCGAGCGCGGCGATGAGCTCGCCAACGGTTTCAACATCGTCTTGAGCGGATTGCCGGTACCCGGCTACGGACGTTGGGTGGCGGTCTTGCTCGCGGCGGGGCTCGCGGGTTGTGGGCTGCTCGCGGCGCGCGGCTTGATGCGCCTCGATCCGGGGGACCCGGGCGGGGAGGACCTGGTGAGCGCGCGCGATCTCCTGCTGGGTGAGCTCGTCGAAGTCGAGAGAGCGCGTCAGGAAGGCGCCCTCGGGCCACGCGCCTACGCAGACGCCCGACGTTCGCTCCTGAACGCGCTCGCGCGGCTCGGGCGCGAGGTGCTTGCTCCGCCTCGCCCAAGCAAGCGACGGCGCGCCAGCGCGTGAGCTAGGCGGGTTCGAGCGCGTGTAACCGCCGCTCGCGCGTGAGCCCCAACTCCGAAAAGCGTCAGCTCCGGACCACAAAGCGGCTGCCGGTCCAGCGACCGGCAAGCTCGAGAGCGGTCTCCACAGGCTGAGGATAACCTCTGGAAATCTCTCTGGATCAACGGTGTGACAGCCAGTGGGCACCCGCGAGTCATGGAAGTTGCTGACAGGTGACAGGCTCCATCATCCGCCTTCCGCCCACAGGTGCACGCCCAACAATATCTATTAGTTTCAATATGTTACTTGGTCCATCCCCAGAATCCACAGGGCCTATAGCGACTACTAGTTATTTATATTTAGATCTTCAGATCTTCTTAGAGATCCCCCCGTCCGGTCCGACCGGTTGGTCGGCGTCCAAGCAAGCAACCGTGTCACGGCAGCTAGCGCCGACGAGCGGACCCGGTTAGACGTGCGGTCCGATGCAAGTCGTCGTCAGCAAGAAGGACCTCCTGAAAGTCCTGAGTCGGTGCCAAGGCGTGGCCGACAAAAAAAGCACCATGCCGGTTCTCGGAAACGTGTTGCTCGAGGTCCAAGGACCCGATCGCCTGCGCGTTGCTGCGACGGATCTGTATCTCGCGATGAGCACCACGCTCAGCGCGGAAGTGCAGAGCGGCGGCTCGGTTGCCGTCGGCGCGCGCGACTTACTCGAGCGCGTGCGCATGATGCCCGAAGGGCCGCTGGCCATCAGCGTGTCACCGAACGCGGCCACGACGATCCGCGCTGTCGGCTCGGCGCGTCGCTTCACGGTGCACGGGATCCCTGGCGAAGAGTTCCCGAGCTTGCCGGAACCTGATCCGACTGCGCCCGCTTTGACCATCGACGCCCGCGCGCTGTCACGTCTGATCGCGTCCACGTACTTTTCGATTTCGACGGACGACACGCGCCTGCACTTGAACAGCGCGCTGTTCGAGTGGGACGGCGATCACGTGCGCATGGTCACCACCGACGGCCATCGGCTCTCGAAGATGGAGATGCTCATCGGCGGCAAGCAGGCCTCGACGACGCTCTTAATCCCGCTCAAAGGCGTGCTCGAGCTCAAGCGCCTGTGCGATGAGACTGTCAGCGAGGCACGCGGCGAGAGCAACCCCGAGATCCGCATCGTGCAAGGCGGTCCCAACGCGTTCTTCGAACTCGAAGGCCTGCGCTTCAGTGTGAAGCTCGTGGACGCTCAGTTCCCGCCATACCAGCAGGTCATCCCGGAGCGCAGCGAGCACAGCGTCCGCGCACCGCGCCTGCAGCTGGCCGACGCGCTGAAGGCCGTCTCGGTGGCCGCCAACGACCGCACCGGCGGCATCAAGCTAAGCCTCGGCGCCGGCAAGATGCGCTTCGAGAGCGAGAGCCCCGAGAGCGGTGAAGGTTTCGACGAGGTAGCCGTGGATTACGACGGCGCGGAGATCACCGTCGGCTTCAACGCGCGCTACTTCCTGGACGTGCTCGGAGCCATCGAGGACGATGAGGTCGTCCTGGGCATCAGCGGTGAGCTCGATCCCGCGGTGGTTCGTCCATCGACAGCGAGCGGCAACGCGACATACCTCGCGGTCGTGATGCCGATGCGAATTTGAGCGATTCGCCGGAGAATCCGGCGACTCCCCCCGCGCTCATCGTGTTTCAGCGCGTGGTGCTAAGCGAGTTTCGCAATTTCTCGCGCGCGGTGTTCGAGCCCACCGCGCGCCTGAACGTCATCTCGGGTGACAACGGGCAAGGCAAGACCAGCCTGCTCGAGGCGCTCTACTTCGTCGCCACGACGAAGAGCTTCCGCACTGAGCGCATGCCGACTTTGATACGCCACGGCGCGAGCGAGGCTTGGGTGCGCGCGGAGCTCCTCGAGGCTTCCCACGCGCGCGAGCAAGTGGCCACGCTAAGTCCCGGGGCACGGCGCGGCTTGCTCGACGGTAAGCGCCCGAAGCGCTTGGTCGACTACGCGCAGCGCACCCCAATCGTCGCCTTTCACCCTGGCGACCTGGAGCTCGTCGCAGGGGCGTCGAGCGTACGCCGACGGCTACTCGACCGAGTCGCGCTGTTCGTCGACGCGGGGGGCTACGATCGCAAGAGCCGCTACGAGCGCGCTCTCAAGGAACGCCAGCGCGCGCTCGAGGAGCGAGGCGAGCGGGCGCCCGATCTCGACGCCTACGAGCTCCTGGCTGCCGAGGAGGGGGCGCGCTACCAGCTCGCGCGCGTGCGGGCCGCCGAAGCATTGATAGAACTGATCGGCCCCCAGTTTGCCCGCCTCGCACCCGCCGGACTCCGGCTGGAGGTGCGCTATGTCCAGGGTGGCTCGACGCTGGTGCAAGACTTTCAGCGCGAGCTCCTGGCGCGGCGATCGAAGGACCGCCTACGTCGCGCGCCGAGCTACGGCCCCGGCAAAGACGACCTCGAGCTCACGCTCGGTCAGAGTTTGGCGCGAAGTCACGCCTCGCAGGGGCAGCAGCGGATCTTGACCTTGGCGCTGAAGCTTGCCGAGCTCGGCTGTATCTCGCGGGCCCGCGGCTTTCCTGCAGTGCTGCTTCTCGACGACGTTTCGAGTGAACTCGACCCGAGCCGCACCGGCGCAGTGTACGAAGTGCTGCGCACCAGCGCGAGCCAAGTATTCGTCACGACCACGCGTCCCGAACTGTTTCCGACGCCCGACGCACAGGGCAGCGAGCGCCAAGACTTCACGATTGAATCCGGAACTCTGCGACCGAGCCGCTGAAGGCGGGCAGTGAACGACTCAGCGTGGGTCGTCGCGACGCGGGCAGTGCGGCGGCGCTGAGTGTCCGACGGGGCGCAAAAAGAGACCCGCGAAGAGTGCTCGGAGTAGTGCCCGAAACGCGCCTGGAAATTGGTGTCCTCGGCCGACAGGTCGAGGTGGAGATTTCGGTTGAATTTAAGGCCAAACGTGTTGCTAGGCGCCTCCAAAAAGGCTATAGAAATGACGCTCTTTCACGGGCGCGCTGAGCCAGCTCGCAGGCTGGATTCAGCAACTGATTTCGGCTTCGTGCGCGACCCTGCTTTCGAGCTGCTGCCGAGTCGGTTTCGAGCGACGTAAAAGCGGCCCAACAAGGATTTGTATTTTGACGACAGAGGTTCAAGACGCGGCTCCCAAGGCGTCGGATTACGACTCCAGCAACATCACGGTTCTCGAAGGCCTGGAGGCTGTGCGCAAGCGGCCCGGCATGTACATCGGGGACGTGCACGACGGTTCCGCGCTGCATCACTTGGTGTGGGAGCTGATCGATAACTCCGTCGACGAACACCTGGCGGGCTTCTGCAAAACGGTTCACATCGTGGTGCACTTCGACGGGTCGGTGACGGTCGAAGACGACGGTCGAGGGATTCCCGTTGGGCAGCACGAGCGTGGCATCAGCGCGGCTGAGCTCGTGATGACCGTGCTGCACGCCGGCGGAAAGTTCGATCACTCGAGTTACAAAGTCAGCGCAGGCCTCCACGGCGTCGGTATGAGCGCGGTCAACGCCGTTTCGGAGTGGCTGCGCCTCGAAATCCAACGCGAAGGCAAGGTTTGGTTTCAGGAGTACCGCCGCGGCGTGCCGCAGAAGCCACTCGCCGCAATCGGCGAGAGCGACCGCACCGGCACCAAGATCACGTTCAAACCCGACCACGAGATCTTTTCGAACACCGAGTACAGCTTCGACATCCTCGCAAATCGCCTGCGTGAGCTGGCGTTTCTGAACTCAGGCCTCGTCATCGAGTTGAAAGACGAGCGAGGCGAGCGCAGCGAGACCTACCAGTACAAGGGCGGCATCTGTGAGTTCGTGGCGCTGCTCGGCAAGAGCAAGGAGCCCGTACACGAAGAGGCCATCGCGTTCACCGGGGAGTTTCCCGGAGGCGAAGGTAAGGCGAACGTCATCGTCGACGCCGCCCTGCAATGGACCAACAGCTTCGCTGAGCACATTCTCTGCTACACGAACAACGTCTTCAATCGCGACGGCGGCACGCACCTGACCGGTTTGCGATCGGCGCTGACGCGTTCGCTCAATACCTATGGGCAGGCTCAGAACCTGTTCAAGGACGCCAAGAGTGGCCTAACCGGGGACGATACGCGCGAGGGCGTGATCTGCGTCATTCACGTGAAGCATCCGGATCCGTCCTTCGATTCGCAAACCAAGTCGAAGCTCGTGTCGAGCGAGGTGAAGGGCATCGTCGAGAACGCTGTGAACGACAATTTGTCGCGCTTCTTCGAGGAGCACCCGCAGACGGCCCGTAAGATCCTAGAGAAGGCCGTGATCGCCGCCAAAGCGCGCGAGGCGGCTCGCAAGGCCCGCGAGGTCGTGCGCAAAGGCGTGCTCGACAACACCTCGCTCTCCGGCAAGCTTGCGGATTGTCAGAGTAAGGATCCTGCGGTCAGCGAGCTCTACATCGTCGAGGGAGAGAGCGCCGGCGGTAGTGCCAAGCAAGGCCGCGATCGGCACTTTCAGGCGATTTTGCCGCTGAAGGGCAAGATCTTGAACGTCGAGCGTGCGCGCCTCGATCGCATGCTGTCGTCGCAAGAAGTGGCGACGCTGATCTCCGCGCTCGGCTGCGGCATCGATGATACTGGGCAATTCGACGTCTCTAAGCTCCGCTATCACAAGATCATCTTGATGACGGACGCCGACGTCGACGGCAGTCATATCCGGACGCTGCTGCTCACCTTCTTCTACCGGCAGATGCGGGATGTGATCGAGAAGGGCTATCTGTTCATCGCGCAGCCACCGCTGTTTGGCGTGCGCAAGGGCAAGCGCTTGCTCTACATGAAGGATCAGACTGGCCTCGACCGCTTCTTGCTCGAGAACGCTATCGACGATTTGACGGTACAAGCTCAAAAGGGCCCAGTGCTGTCGGGTCTGCCGCTCTACAATCTGGCCACGCGCTTGCGTTCGCTGCGCGGTATCTTGGGTAAAATTGACCGGCGCGCCGACGCCCGCGTCGTCGCGGCGCTGCTGCGCACCAGCGCGCTTTCGCTCGAGGATTTTCGCGATCACGACAAGGTCGAGGCCGCCGCCAAGAAGCTCGAAGTCGCGCTCAGCGAGCGTTACCCAGATCTGCTGCCGCTCAGTGTGGTGGTGGATTGGGAGAAGGCGCACGGCGCGGGTCGTATCGTGGTGCGTTTCCGACCGGGCGCCGCCACCAAGCCTGCCACGCTCGATTGGGAGCTGGCGGAGTCGGCCGAGTATCAAGAGCTGCTCTCGATTTGGGAGGACGTGCGTTCGATCGGACCCGCGCCGTACACGGTGCGCGTTGGTCAGGGAGACCCGAGCGAGGTTCCCGATCCGGAAGGGCTCGAAGCTTTGATCACGGAGCGGGGTCGCAAGGGCATGCAGATCACACGCTACAAAGGTCTCGGCGAAATGAACGCCGATCAGCTCTGGGAGACCACCATGAGCCCCGACGCGCGCACTCTCTTGCAAGTGAAGGTCAACGATCCCGTGCGCGCCGACGAACTGTTCAGCGTTCTGATGGGTGACCAGGTCGAGCCGCGCCGGCAATTCATCGAGGAAAACGCGCTGAACGTGCGCAACCTCGATATCTAACGCTGTCCGTCGACGTCGCGATCGCTCCCCTCGGCGTCTCGCTCGGGGGGAGGGTTCTCTCGCTCGGTTAGCGTCCGCGAGAAATGCCGAATGCAGCTCTCGAGACCCGGTTGCTAATCGAGGATCGTTTCCTTGAGGGCGTTGCCGAATTCGGTCGGAGTCTCGGTGCTTCCGATGCCGAGCTGTCCGAACGAGTTGTCACCCCAGCACTTGATGGCACCACGTGCGAGCAGCACGCAGCCGAAGGCTCCGCCGAGCGCGACTGACTTGGCTTTGCCGTCGTCCCCGAAGTCGATGGGCGCGAGCAAGGCCATCTCGCCAGCGTCGTCGCCCAGGGCCGAAATCGCGAGATCGGGGCGCCCGAGCTGCCCGGAATCGCCGAGTCCCCAACATTCTACGCCGCCGCTCGCGAGCACCGCGCAGGTCGTCCACCTGCCCGCCGCGGCAGACGTGACTTGCTCGGACAGGGGTACCGCCGCGAGCCTCGTTCCGAGATCGCCGGGCGAGGCGCCGAGCGAGCTGTCATTCTCGTAGCCGAGCGCGCCGGAGTAGCCGTTGCCCCAGCACTTCAGCGCGCCCGCTGCGCTCCACGCACAGGTGTGATCCCAGCCCATCGTGACGCCGACCGGCAGCAGGTTGGATCCAAGATTCACTTCGCTGGGCAGGGAATCAGTCGCCAATTTGCCGATGTCGAGGTCCGATCCATTTCCGAGCTGCCCGGACGAATTCCCGCCCCAACACTTCACTGCTTTGGGAGCTACGAGCGCACACACCGACTGTCCGCCCGCGCTGAGCGCGAGGGCTTTTCCGTCGAGCGGCACCGGCGGCAGAGTCTCCCCCGCGGCTTGGGGCTCGTAGTCCTGCTTGTCGTCGACGGCGTCATATCGACCGAGTTGTCCGGAGCTGTTTCGGCCCCAGCACTCGACCGAACCGTCTTCGAGCAGGGCGCACGTGTGATAGGCCCCGGCGGTTACCGCAACTGGCGTTGCATCGAGCGTCACCCGCGTTGGGGTCGGAGCAGCCTTAGGCACCGAGCCACTGGCGAGCTGGCCGTGGGCATTGCTTCCCCAGCACCAAAGCCCGTTATTCGAGACGGCGCAGGCGTGCTCGTAACCGAGGGCAAACGACGTCACGTTGCGCAGCGTCGTTGGGAGAGTTGGACCAAGCTCGCCGGGGTTCATACCGCGTGGAATGTAGGAGCCATTGCCGAGCTGGCCGGATTGGTTGCTGCCCCAGCACTTCAAGCGACCATCTTCGAACAAGGCGCAGCCGAAGGCCGCGCCCAACTTGACCTCGATGGGTTCCCAGCTGCAGCTCGGCGAGCAGCCATCGCCGGCGTCCGTGTTCCCGTCGTCACAGGCTTCGCCAGTTTGCAGCTTGCCGTCGCCGCAGGCCGCGGAAACGCAGGCGCCGCGCTCGCAACGCCCAGCGCATTTCTGATCGATCGTGCTGACGAGATCGGGCCCGCAGAGTCGCCTGGTGTCGTTCTCGCAAAACGCGTCGCCCGCTGCGAGATCGGCGCAGCCCGCGATCAAAGGTTTGCAGAGACCGTCAGAGCCGTCGCAAAGCAGGCCATTTTCACAGGTGCTCGTGATCCAAAAGCCATCCTTGCAGACGCGCTGCTGCGGGCTCGCTGATCCCAGACACGTGCTGGGCGCATCCGCGTCGCAAGCCTCGGGCAGACTCGTGCTGCCTGCCTCGCCCGCGGCGCCGGAACTACCAGCCGTCGCTGCGCCGCCATTCCCTGCTTCTCCGCCCACGGATTGCTTGCCTCCGGTTGGCGCGCACGACCGCGAGGCCACGCAGGACCCGAAGGGATCCGAGCAGGCAGGCGTGAGAGCAAATCCACAGCCGAGCGCGAAGATCAGTGGGAGCCACTGATGCGTCCTCCGCGCAGACAGCGGGCGGAGCTTCTTTTTCTTGGCAATCATGGGCAGCGTTTCTAGGGCGATCGCCTGGGACGACTCGGTAGCGTACCCGCGAGTGCTTCGCTAGCGTGACGAGCGGAACGCGTCGAGCGTTCTCGACGAGTTATTGCGCGGGGCGTTCGCACTTCAGTAAGCGAGGACGGCGCCAACCACGCCCGCACTTCCAGCCGTGGTGCCACGCGTGGCACCGGCGCCGTCGGCGCCGCCGGGCGCGCCGGCCTTCGGTAGCTGGATCGCGGTATCCGTGCTTCGCATCACCATCCCGGCGCCTAGCACCGCAATCCCCGCGGATGGCCCACCCGCGCCGCCGCCGCCGTGGGCACCATTTCCACCCTGGCCGCCCTGGCCACCCCGACAAGATCCGTGGGACTGGTTCATCCCGAGCGCGCCGTCACCGCCGTTGCCGCCTGGCCCGCCGGGCTGTCCGAAACCGCCTGCGCCTCCGCGCCCACCAAGCCCGCTCACCAGCGTCGCGCTTTCCAACGTCACGCTGGAGTCGATGGAGACGATCGCGAAACT
>JAEUAF010000417.1 GCA_019695485.1 Sorangium sp. | reverse complement strand
CGCAAGGCTGCAGCGGCGCGTAAAGCCGCCGCGGACGCGCAGGCAGCCGCGGCTGTTCCCGCCGCTGCGCCGCCTGCCGTGCCACCTCCACCCGTTGCTCCGGCCGCCGCGCCCGCCGGGGTCGGTCAGGATCGCGAGCCGCCCGGCGCCGCAGGTCCGCTCCCGGCCAACATGGACAAGATTGCCCAGGCCACGGACGTGCCGTTCAAGCCCAAACCGGCCGGGCATCTCGTCAAGTTCAACTTGCAGGACGCGGATCTCGCGGAGCTCGTCAATCACATCAGCGGGCTCACGGGCAAGCGTTTCATCTATGGCGCCAAGGTGCGCCAAGTGAAAGCCACCGTGGTGTCCCCGGAGCCAGTGACGCTCGAGGAGGCGTACCAGGCCTTCCTGTCGATTCTCGAGGCGAACGGGATGACCGTCGTGCCGCATGGCCGCTTCCTGAAGATCGTGGACAGCGGCGGAGTCGTCGGGGCCCCCACGCCGCTCTACGCGCGCGGCGAGCCCGTGCCTGATTCCGATCGCTACGTGACTCGCCTGTACCGCCTCGAGAACGTATCGCCCGACGATGTGCTGCCCATCCTCAGCAAGTTCAAGAGCAAGGAAGCGGACATCTCGACCTACAACCCCGGCCGCTTACTGATCATCACCGACACCGCGAGCCAGGTGCAGCGCCTGATCCGCATCATCGAGGAAATCGACGTGGGCGGTGCTGGGCAGCACATGTGGCTCGAACCCGTGCGCAATGGCACGGCGGGGGACATGGCCAAGCGCTTGAATGAGCTATTCGAGCTTGGTGCGGCGCAGCCCGGGCAGCCTCCCGGCGCGAAATCGGGTGGACTTAGCCGCGTGGTCGCCGACGATCCCAGCAATAATCTGATCGTCGTTGGCACGGAGGATTCGTACCTGCGCCTGCTCGAGCTGATGAAGCGGCTCGACGCTCGCCCCGAGGAATCGGGCAGTCGCGTGCACGTCTTGCCGTTGCAGCACGCGATGGCCGAGGAGATGTCGAAGACTCTGAACGAGATGCTGAACGCGGGCGGCAAGGCGGCTGCCACTCCCGGCGCGGCGAACACGATGTTCGAGGGTGACGTCAAGCTCACCGCCGACAAGCCCACGAACTCGCTGCTGATCAACTCGTCGAACCGCGACTATGCGGCGTTGCGCCTGGTGGTCGACAAGCTCGACCATTCGCGGCGCCAAGTCTTCATCGAAGCCGTGATCATGGATTTGGCGGTCAGCGACTCGATGACCCTCGGCGCGGCGTTTCACGGCGGTGGCACCAGCGTGCTCTCCGATGGTGACTTGCTGCTCGGTGGCTTTCGCGCGCAGCAATCGATTCAGTTTCCGGCGGACCCCACGCTCCTACAGGGTCTCGCGGCTGGTATTCGCGGTCAGGACTTGCAGGGCACTTCGCGCTTCAACGGCGCTACGGGGCTCAGCGTGCCGGCCTTCGGCCTCGTGTTGAGCGCGCTCGCCACCAGCGGCAAGTCGAACGTGCTGGCGACGCCGAACATCATCGCGACCGACAACGTGGCTGCCGAGATCAATGTCGGGGACAACATCCCGCTGCAGACCAACGTGGGCGCTAGCCCGCTCAGCGCGCTGTCGGGCGCCGCGGGCGCGAATCCCTTGGCGGCACTTGGCGGCTTGGGTGGTCTCGGTTTCGGCGGCGTGAGTCCCCAGCGCCAAGACGTCGGTAACAAGATCAAGGTGACGCCGCACATCAACGAGTCGAATCAAGTGCGGCTCGAGCTCGATCAGGAAAGCAGCACACCAGGTGCGGCGCAGGGCGCGCTCGGTGTGATTCCGATCCAGAAGCGCACCGCGATTACCACTGTGGTCGTTCAAGACCAACAGACGGTCGTGATCGGCGGTCTGATGAAGGACGAGTACGTCACCTCGCGTGACAAGGTTCCAGTGCTCGGCGACCTGCCGCTGATCGGAGCGCTGTTCCGTCGCAACGAAACCACCAAGCGCAAGACCAATCTGATGCTCGTGCTGACGCCGCACGTGATTCGCGACCAGGCCGATCTGCGTCGGATTTTCGAGCGCAAGATGCAGGAGCGCCAGGAGTTTCTGGATCGCTACTTCGTGTTCAGCGGGCAAGATTGGACGCCGCCCAAGGATTGGTCGAGGACCAACGGTTTGGTCGAGGAGATTCGCAAGGCTTACCGAGAAATTGCCGAGCAAGAGCGGTTGGAGTCCGAGAGCCAGCGTACTGTCCGTCCGGATCGCGAGCCGAGCGAGCCGATCGAGCTGCCGAGCGATGTTCGCGCGGGAGCCGGCGCAAGCCCGGCCGCGCCAAGCGCCGCCCCACGTCCGAGGACGCGGCGTCCAGCGGTGGCTCCGCGCGCGGCTCCGCGTCCGGCGCCCGCTCCCGCCCCGCAGGGCGACAATGACGTACCATTCAAGATCAATCCGTTGGCTCGCAACGTATTCCCCGAGCGGGTGGAGTGACCGTGGCGGAGACCCAAGGCGAACGATTTCTGGCGTCGATCCTCACTCGGCGTGGGGTGCTGACGGCTGAAGCGGTGGACTCGCTGATCGGGGAGTCGCGCGACCAGAAGAAGTCGCTCTTGGACATGGTCGTCGAGTCGAAGGCCGCGAGCGAGAGCGACGTGGCGCGGGCGCTGGCGCTCGAGTGTCACCTGCCGTTCTTGGACCAGCTGAAGGCGGACGAAATTCCGACGGACGTCGCGACTCGGCTACCGATCACTTACGCCAAATCGCATCGCCTGATCGTGGTCGGTGACTTTCCGGATCGCGTCGAAGTGGTATGCGCGGACCCCCTCGATACCGAGGGTCTCGACGACGTCCGCGCCGTCTTTCAGAAGCCGATCAAGCTCAGCGTGTGCAGCGGCGAGCTGGTGGTGGACGCGATCAATCGCGTCTACGAACGCCAGGCGACGCTCGGCGACCTTGAAGGCAAAGACGAAATTCAGGATGACGATCAGGTCGACATCCTGGACTCGGACGACGACGCGCCGATCATCCGCTGGGTGAACGGGCTCTTCTCGCAGTCGGTCAAGGAGCGAGCCAGCGATATTCACATCGAGCCTGAAGAGCGCGAAGTCATCGTGCGCTACCGCGTCGATGGGCAGCTCTACGTGGCGCGCCGCGCGAGCCGTCAGTTCATGAGCTCGGTGATCGCTCGTATCAAGATCATGGCGGGCTTGAACATCGCCGAGAAGCGCTTGCCTCAGGATGGGCGCATCTCGCTCAAGATCGCCGGTCGTAGCATCGACGTCCGCGTTTCGACGATTCCGACGAGCCGCGATCACGAGCGCATCGTAATGCGCTTGTTGCACAAGACGAATGTGCTGCTCGACTTGCAGGAGCTCGGCTTCGCCAATCGCGACTACGGGCTGATGAATCAGCTGATCGAGCGCCCGGATGGCATCATCCTCGTGACCGGCCCCACCGGTAGCGGCAAGACCACGACGCTCTACGCCTGCCTGAATCGCATCAATCGGCCGGACATCAACATCCTGACTGCCGAGGACCCGGTCGAGTACGAAATTGGCGGGGTGCATCAGGTCGCCGTGCAGTCCAAAATCGGGTTGACCTTCGCCAGCGCGCTGCGCGCCTTTTTACGTCAAGATCCGGACGTGATCATGGTCGGCGAAATTCGTGACCGCGAGACCGCGGAAATTGCCATTCACGCCTCGATGACGGGGCATCTCGTGCTGAGCACGCTGCACACGAACGACGCCGCCTCCGCCTTCACTCGCCTCGTGGAGATGGAGATGGAGCCGTTCTTGGTGCGCTCCACCGTGATCGGGATTTTGGCGCAACGTCTGGTGCGCGTGCTGTGTCAGCACTGCAAGGAGCCGTACGAGGCGACGCCCTACGAGCTCGTGCAGCTCGGCATCGACCCGGAGCGGACGCGGCGCCGCGACGAGCGCGTGCTTTCTCCGCGCTATCAGGTACACGGCGCGACTTACGAGCCGGTGGGTTGGCGTGGTCCCGGCATGCCGACCTTGCATCGCGCCAAAGGCTGCGATCGCTGCGACAACAAGGGGTTTACGGGGCGCCTCGGCATCTACGAGCTGATGATTGCCGAGGATGCCGTGGGCCGGCTGGTGCTTGGCAACGCGGACGCGCAGAGCATCAAGCGCGCGGCGCAACAACAAGGCATGGACAGCTTGCGCGACGATGGTGCGCGCAAGGCGTTGGATGGGCTCACTACCGTCGAAGAGGTCGTCGCTGCCACGCAGGACGACGTACTCGTCGATGAATGAGGATACGGCTTGTCTGTCTACGAGTATCGCGGCATTCAGATAGCGTCCGGCAAGCCGGTCAAGGGCTACCGCGACGCGGATAATCCGAAAGCGTTGCGCGCGCTGCTGCGTCGCGACGGCGTGATGCTCACGGCCGCGAGTGAAGAGAACGAAGAGAAGCAGAAGAAAGCCAAGCGCGACATCGACCTGTTCGCGTTCCTGAAGCGCCCCAGCACGTCAGAGGTCGCCGTGATGACGCGCCAGCTCGCGACCTTGGTGCGCGCTGGCGTGCCCTTGGTCGAGTCGATCGCTGCGCTCACCGAGCAGGTCGAAAACGAGCAGCTCAAGCGCGTGCTCACGACGGTGCGCGAGAGCTTGAACGAAGGGACGAGCTTCGCGAAGAGCTTGGACCAGCATCCCGGCGTTTTTCCTCCACTTTACGTGAACATGATCGCGGCCGGCGAGGCCTCCGGCACGCTCGAGGCCGTGCTCGAGCGGCTCTCCGACTTCATGGAGGGCCAAGCGCGCTTGAAGGGCAAGGTCACGGCCGCGCTTGCCTACCCGGTGCTGATGACCGTGGTCGGCATTCTCTTGGTCGGCATTCTGATGGTCGCCGTCGTACCCAAGGTGACCAGCGTGTTCGACAACTTGGGCCAGACCTTGCCCTGGTACACCCGACTCCTGATTTTCGTGTCCGACGCGGTCGCCGGTTACTGGTGGCTGATGATTGGCAGCGTGACGCTCGGCATTTACTTGTTCCGGCGCTGGAAGAGTACGCCCGACGGTCGCATGCGCTGGGACACTATCCGCCTCAAACTGCCAGTGTTCGGGCGGCTGCATCTCTTGGTGGCTACGGCGCGCTTCACGCGCACGTTATCGACCTTGCTGGCGAGCGGCGTGCACTTGCTGCAAGCCATGGAAATCGGGCGCCATGTGCTCGAAAATGCGCGCTTGCAAACGGTGATCACGGAGGCCATCGGCTCGATCCGCGGTGGCGAGAGCATCGCAGAGCCGCTCAAGCGTAGCGGCGTTTTTCCGCCGATGGTGACGCACATGATCGCAATCGGTGAGCGCAGCGGTCAGCTCGAAGCGATGCTCGAAAACGTGAGTCGCGCTTACGAGGCGGACGTGGAGACGCGCGTCCAAGCGCTGACCAGCTTGCTCGAGCCCCTCGTGATCGTGCTGCTAGGTGGCGGCGTCGGTTTCATCGCGCTCGCCATTTTGATGCCGCTCATCCAAATGAACCAGTTGGTGGAGTGAGCTTTCGATGACTCGCGAACGCAGCGGTTCGAGCGCCAACATCTTCTTCCCGTGGGAGAGGCGTGGCACGTTGCGTCGGCTGCTCGGCACGGGGCGCGTTCGGCCGGTGCTGACGGTGGCCTTCGCGCTCGGGTTCGTGCTGCTGGTGGCGTCCCGCGAACGCCGGCGTTCCGGTGTACGCCAGACGCGCGCCACGCTGATGACCATGCGCGCTGCCGTCGACGCCTACATGGCGGAGACCGATGGCAGTTGTCCGCCGAGCCTGGCGAAGGCCATCGATGCCGCCAACGCCAAGACTGGGCTGAACGATGCCTGGGGCAATCCGGTGCGGCTGGTGTGCCCTGCGCACCAAAAAGACGAGCGCTATGAACTTCTGAGCGATGGCCCCGACGGTAAGCCGGGGGGCCTCGATCGCATCGAATGAAAAGAGGAAGTCATGAATGATTCCATGAAGACTGAGCTCCGTGACCGACCCGCTGCAGCCTGGCTCAGCGCTGCTCGACGCGGCGCCCAACGCGGCGTGACCCTGTTCGAGGTTCTGATCGTCGTCGCGATTTTGGCGATGGTCGCCGGTGGCGTGGCAGCCTTCGCGCTACCCAAGTTTCGCGAAGCGCAAAAGACGCAGGCCGAGACCGGCGCGCGCGTCGTGCGCACCGCGATTCAGCAATGGCAGGCAGCGAACAACGAGACGACCTGTCCCACCATCAGCCAGCTGGTGCAAGAGAAGCATCTCGACCCCGGTCAGAGCACGAATGACCCTTGGGCGCAGCCCTACGCGCTGGTGTGCTCGGACGACGAAGTGACGGTGATTTCTTCCGGCCCGGACAAGAAGAAGGGCACCAAAGACGACATCTCGGTGCCCAAGAACGCGCGCGGCACCGGCGAGGAAGACGGCAACAAGTAGCCGAGGATTCGTGCGTTCCCGCCGCAACACCCGTGGCCTCACTCTCGTAGAGGTCCTGATCGTGGTGGTGCTGATTGCACTACTCACGGGTGGCGCAGTCATGGGTCCGGGGCTCTTGAAGTCGACGCGCATGCGGGCGGCCGCGACGCTCTTGGTGAGCGCGGTGCGGCTCGCACAGAACCGCACCAATGCGACCGGCATGCCGGTGCGCCTGGTGATGGATCTCGACAAGCATCGGGTCCAGCTCGAGGAGTCGACCAGCGCGCTCTTCGCGCGCCAGAAGGGTGCCCCGGCCGCGGGCGCTGAAGCGGCGGACGATGCCGAGAAGAAGGCGCGCGCCGAGTCCGAGCGGATCATGGAGGGCCCGAAGCCGCCGCGCGCGCGCTTCGTTGCGGTCAAGGCGTTAGCGGACCCCTCGGATCCCACCCAGGGACGCGAGCTCGGCGCCGGCGTCGCCATTACCTCGGTTGAAACGGACCACGACGAGGAACCGGTCACCGAAGGCAGGGCGTACCTCTACTTCTGGCCGGGCGGTCTCACCGAGCGCGCAGCGATTCACCTGAAGCGCACCGATCTCAGTGAGGACGGCCTCACCGTGCTGATCAGTGGGCTTACGGGGCGTGCCTCGATTTCCAAGGGCAAGGCTGATTTCCCCCCGCCGCGTGAAGATCCGGAAGGGCAGGGCTCGAGCCTGCCGGAGGAAGAGCGCTGATGCCGCCCGTGCCGCCGAGCGACGCCGACCGTGGCTTTACGCTGCTCGAGGTGCTGGTTGCGGTCGCGATTTTGGGGCTCGGCCTGACGATGATCCTAAGCTCGCAAGTGGGGCTGTTTGCGAGCGCGTCGCGAGGCGAGCACATCACCGTCGCCACGAACCTCGCGCGCTGCAAGATGTCGGAGCTCGAGGTCGACTTGCTCCGCAAGGGTTACCCCGTCACGGACATGCACGACGAGGGGCGCTGCTGTGGTGACGACAGCGAGCCAGGTTACGACTGCGCGTGGAAGATCGAGCGCGTCAAACTGCCGGATCAGACCTTGGACGGCGGCATGGACGCATCACTCGGTCCGCTCGGGGCGCTCGCCGATATCGGCGCATCGAAGCCCGGT
>JAEUAF010000394.1 GCA_019695485.1 Sorangium sp. | reverse complement strand
GTTATGTGTTAAACTGGCTAGTGAGCCGAATTTGTCGCTTAAGTCTTGGAAAGTACTGGATTTTTCTCGAATTTCCCGATCATCTCCGGTCCTGAACTCGGAGGGGCGCCATCGAAGGCTCCAGCGCCCTCTGCGTTGTGGATGATTGCGGGCATCCGGTGGCTTCGAATTGACCGGTCCGGTCGCAGTCGCAGGCAACTGGAAAGTTGTTATCGAGCGCGATGGACGGGTGCGCACCCTGGGCCCGGCCTGTTTCTGCGTGTTATAGAGCGCGTGCTTTGAGGTTTGCCATGCGTCAATTACGGCTGGGATTGGGCCTCGTGGTCGCGTCGCTTTGGGGCATGCCGAACGCCAACGCTGCCGGGCGCTGGTTCGTGGCCGAGCCGGTGCAAGGTGAGAAGGTGCGCATCGATGGCGACCTGCGTGAATGGCCGTCGAAGATGACGATTCTTGCTGAATCGCGCGAGGGCACGGCCTTCGACGCGCGCGCCGTGATTGGCTACGACGACAACTCGCTCTATCTTGCGTTGCGCGTGAACGACAAGCACATCGCGCGCACTGCAGCGGCGCGTGATGCCGAGGATCACGCCACGCTGACGTTGGCTTTTCCGCGTGGGAAGGGCGAGTACTCTTCGTACGAGGTCGACGTGTATCCGGGCAATCCGGGCAAGCTGCCTGCTGTCGTGAAGCTCGGCGGAAAGCCGCTTGCCGGCGCCAAGGCCGTCGAGAACCCCACGGACAAAGAACTGTTACTCGAGGCCTCGATTCCATGGTCGGCATTTCCGGAGGCCGCGAAGCTCCGCGTGGGACTGCGCGCAGCGGTCAGCTACACGAACGCCGACAGCCCGGGCTCCGTGAAGGGTGTCGCGTCGAGCGCGAGCGGAAAGGGGCCCAAGGGGCTTGGCGCGCTCCTGCTCGAAGCCGAGCAAGGCTTGTCGGATCTGCTGCACGATAAGGGGCTCCCGGACATGCCGGCGCGCGAGGCGTTCGGCAATGTGAGCGGCGACGCCATGCTCGAGCGCGTGGCGGTGTTCGGTCCCTATCTCACCATCAGCGGGCCCCGATTTCGCGGAGGGAAGGAGTTCTACTTCGCTGAACTTGGGGTGAGCAGCGCCGACATGGTGACCCGCTTGTCGCTCGCCGACTTCGACGGAGACGGCCATCAAGAAGTCGTCATTCGCAAGCGCTTCGGCGCAAATGACAAGTATCGCGAAGTGTTGGAGGTGCTCAAGGTTGGCCGCGATGACGCGCCGTTCGTCTGCTTTTCCCACGAAGTCGGGATCAAGACGAGCGACGGTGTGATTACCAACAAAGTCAGAGTCGACGATAGCGGCATCGAGATTGCTCAAGGCGACTCGGAGGGCTTCGAGGCGGACAGTTACAACGAGCCGCTGCCCGGAGGAAATACGTTCTCCGCGCTCTTGCCCTGGGAATCGGTGGCGAGTCGAACCTTCAAGTGGCAAGGGAGCGCGTTCGTCAAGGCGAGCGAAGAAAAGCAAACTCCGAAGACGAAAGAGGCGGCTACTAAGGCCTCGCATGCGCGTCGGAGTGACGACGGCCCCGCCCAGCCGGCGCCGCCGCGTCCGCCGAGTGCCGACGAGCTGTTGGATCGCGTCTACGCGCTCTACAAGAAGGACCGCGGTAGCGGCGGACGCGCGCGCTTCGATTTCGTCACCGACGCCGCCGGCGACTCCGCTCCGGAGCGCGTGGTGATTCACGACAAGGACATCGTGGTCTTCGGCAAGGGCTTCCGGGCGGGCACCAGCTACACGTTCATCACCGTGGGCGTCTCCGATCCCAAAGACATCCTCGACGCGACTGCGCGCGATTTGACCGGCGACGGCAAGGCCGAGATTATCGTTCGCGCCGTGATGCGCGCCAAAGCCAGTAAGGAGCTTGGCGGCGACACCATCGATCGTCACGCGCTTTTGGTCTACGGCGTCAAGGACGACAAGCTGGTGCGCGTGTTCGCCGCGGAGACTGGGCGAAGTCTCGGTAAGAATCAGGTCATCGGAAGCGTCGCCTTCGAGCCGGCCGGCAAAGGCGTGCGTATCGAGCTTCGCCCGGGTCGAGCGGTTGGATGGACCGAGAGCACCTATCCGTTTCCTCAAGACACGAGTGCAGCTGGTGGCCTCGAACCGCTGCTCTTGCCCTGGACCTCCGCCAAGCGAAGCTACCGCTTCAACGGCAGCGCCTACGCTCGCGAGTGATCAGGGGATACGTCGCTTCAGGTCTTCCTGAAGGGCTGGGGCTGCTTCGAAGATGCCCTCTGGGTAGTGACGGCCCGCGATCATGTGGGCGTTGATGGGGTCGGCCTGCGTTTCATTCAAGGCGAGGCCTGAGATGTATTCGAGCTTGAGGCTGAAGTCGCGGTTCACGCTGGCTCCTGCGAGCCAGCCGCTCATGTCGCGAGCGCTCGTGGCGTAGGTGCCGAGTAGATCGACGACGGAGCCGATTTTGGCCTCGCGCAGCGAACGCGCGATGCGAGCATCGCGATCGATGCGGCTCTGAATGCGTGCGAGATTCAGATGCAACGGGGCCGCGCTGCCGAGCAAGACGACATCGTAGCCGCGGCCGGTCACGGCAGAGTTCCAGACCGTGCCGTTCGGGAACGCGTTGCTGAACGTCTTCATCTGGATCTGAATCGCGGCCTCGCTGGTCTCGTAGAGGGGGACCCATTGTGTGGCGATGCCGCCCGGGTTGAGTCGGGAACGCACGATCTCGTAGTACTCCTCCGAAAATAGCACGGAGTTCCCGCGCACCCAGGGATGGATCGGATCGGAGGTGATGATGTCGAAGCGTTCGCGCGTGGTGGCCAGGTAGTGCCGCGCATCGTCGAACACCAACTCCACCCGCGGGTCGTGGAGGATGTCGTAGTTCTCGTGGGCAAATTGCGCCGCTGCACCCGTGACGCGCGGCTCGATTTCGCAGATGACTAGGCGCTTGATCGGATGTAGGCCGAGCGCGCCCGCGGTGATGCCTGCGCCGAGCCCGACCACGAGCACCGTGCGCGGTTCTTCGTGTGCGAGCGCCGAGAGGTGCCCGAGTAGGCGCTCGAGCCGCAAATCGGCTGGATTGTTGCTGGCTTCCACGCGGCCCGAGACGTGAAAGTGCCGCGTCCCATCGGGCGCCACGTGGACTGCCACCGTCGAAGCCGCGCCCTCGCTCACGTATAAGTATTGGTCGCGCGGATCGGAGGCGCCCAGGTAGCGCCCGTGCGCGAGGAACACCTTGGATAGGCCGGGCAGTGTTGCCGCCGCAAACGCGCCCAACGCCAGTGACCAAGCGGCAAGGGCTCCGAGGAGGCGAGCGAAGGAGCCCTCGCTGCGCGGTTCGCGCATCAAGCTTCGGAACATCGCGGCCGCCGAGATAGCTGCGATCAGCACCAACGCCTGCTGTGCGCGTTGCGTGCCAAGGCGCGGGATCATCACGAAGCTCGTCGCGAGCGCTCCCACGATCGCACCGATCGTATTGGCCGCGTAGACTCGGCCGCTCGAGCGTGCGGGATCGCCGCGACCGAGGCCGGCCGCCGCGAGCGCGAAGGGAAAGCTCATGCCCCAGAAGACGCCGGCCGGCAAAATGACGTCGAGCGCTCGCAGGACATGCAGCGCGTGGAGCGCTGCGATCGGCGGAGCGCCAGTCGGCGACGCATAGGGCAGCACGTTTGCCAGCAAATGTGCGGCCAAGAGCAGCGTGGGGATGAGCGCCGCTTGGCTGAAGGCGAGCCCTCGTGCGGGTTCGAGCCCGCGCCGCAAGAGCCACGCCGACAGCGCGCTGCCGAGCCCCAGACTCCCCAAAAAGACCGCCAAGATGATGGCGAAGGCGTAGACTGTCGCTCCGAACAGCAGCGTGAGCAGGCGCGTCCACACGACTTGGGCACCTAGCGCCGTCAGCCCCGAGAGCGCGGCAGCCAGGTAAATGGCGTAGGGTTCCACACTCGCCCTGGGGAGTGATTCAGCGCTTTCGAGCAGGGCGGTCTCACTCACCTGATCGAGCGCGCGGCTTTTGCGCAAAGCCAAGGCAAAGACCGCGGCGTTCAGCAGCACGGCGGCGAGCGTGGCCACCCAGACGTCGAAGTACGCGAGCAGATAGAATGCCGAGAGCAGGCAGCCCAGCACTGCGCCCAGTGTGTTCGCGGAGTAGAGCGATGCCAGGCGAGCCATGCCTTGTCGCCCATGCGAGTAGCGACGCGAAACCGCTGGCAGGGTGGCGCCCATCAGCGCGGTGGGCGGAAGCAGTGTCACCGCGGCAATGAACGCCCGCAAGCCGATGCCGAGCGGTCCGTATCCGACGAGCCCGAAGTAGAGCGAACGAACCGCTGGTAGGACCAGCGGCATCAGCAATCCGAAACCGCCGATCCCGAGCTCCAGGTAGGCGTAGACGCGCAGCGGATTCTCGTCTTTCGGCACCCAGCGCGAAAACAGCAGGCTGCCGAGGAACATGCCGCCCATGAAGCTTGCCAGCACGATTCCGACCGAGAGCGCGGAGGCGCCGATCACGAGCCGCAGCAAGTGCAGCCACACCACTTCGTAGATGAGCGCAGCGCAGCCGCTCAAGAGAAACAGCACGTGCAAGAGCCCATCGAGGGACGAGCGTTCAGTGCGGGGCGCTGCTGCCGCTGAGCCTGGTTGAGAGCGTTTGGAGCGAAGCGCGAGCGCGCCGGCGACGCTGAGCGCCACGCCGAGCGTCAGCAGCAACGTATGCAACGGTCCGCTGTCCTCTTGTCCCGAACGCGGAGTCGGAGGCGCGGGGGCGGCCGCGCTGGGCGCAGTGTCAGCGCTGTCGAGCTTCGGCGGAAAGGGCTGGGGCGTCTGGCAATAGGCTGCAAATTCCGCCACCGAGTAGGCGCCATCGCCGGCGGCCTCGCCAAGCCGCAAGAAGCGCACGACGGGACGTTCGGACAGTCCGAGCGCGCGTCCGCGCAAGCCGTGCCCCTGACTCTCGACGACGTTGGGCACTGTCGCGAGCAAGTGGTAGCTCCCCTGGCTGCCGTCGAGTGAGCCCGAAACTTGATAGGTGTCGTTGGCGTCGGCCTGTACGTAGAGCGCGCTGAGCGCGCGCGGCTCGCCCAAGTCGTAGCTTAGAAATGCCTGATTCGAGCGGAGCACGAGCGCGGCTGGTGCGTCCCACTCTGCGCCGTCGTGTGGCACGCTGCCGTCGGTCACCAGATCTTGGCCGCCGACCACGTCCGCGCTGGCCGCCGGCGAGCGCCGCAGCAGAAGATCTTCCGTGCCGCACGCCGCGTTCGTCGACATTTTGGCTTGGGCGCTGGCAGCCAGGCTCGCGAAGGCGACGCCGAGCAGTGCGGAGCGACCTTGCCTAAGTCGGGGGCGCCGCGGGAAAGACGCGGGTTTCAGTCCGGTCCCCGTTTGCGATTGGGCGCCGCGTCGCCGCGCGCACGCGCCGGTTCGAGACCAAAACGCTCGAGCCAGCGGTAGACCTGCGCGCGCGTGGTGTTCAGCCGACGCGCCATTTCCGAGACGTTACCGTCACAAGTGTTGAGCAATGCTTCGAGGGCAGTGCGGTCGCTGAGGGGGTTGCGCTGCGGCCCGGAGCTCGACGCGCTGGTGGCGGGCGGCACGGAGGTTCGCTCCTGCAGGAACGCGACCATGTTGGCGTTCACGCCCCGTAGAAACTCGATGCCGAGCGGAACCCCAGGGCTTGCCACCATGGTCCAGCGGCGCATCACGTTCTCGAGCTCGCGCACATTGAATGGCCAGCTCCACAGCAGCAAGGCCTCCGCGGCGTCCGCGGTCAGCACGAGCTCCAGATTGGCCGCGCCGGCGAACACACGCGCCAAGTCGATGAGCTGATCGCGGCGCTCGCGCAGCGGCGGGATTTCGATCGGGAATTGCGCGAGGCGCGCGTAGAGGTCAGGCCGGAAGCGCCCTTCAGCGACCGCGGTTTCGAGGCGCACGTTGGTGGCCGCGACGACGCGCACGTCGATTGGATGCTCCACGTCCGCGCCGACCGGGCGAATGGCGCGCTCTTGTAGGGCGCGCAACAGCAATGGCTGAAGCTCGAGCGGAAGCTCCCCGATCTCGTCGAGCAGCAACGTGCCACCCTCGGCCGCCGGGAACACGCCGCGTCGCGCCTGCGCGGCCCCCGAGAACGCACCCTTGGCGTGCCCGAACAATTCCGAGGCCGCCAAATCCCGAGGTAGCGCGCCGCAGTTCACGGGTATGAATGCGCCGCGACGGCCGCTCCATTGGTGGATCTGGCGCGCCAGCACTTCCTTGCCGACACCTGTCTCGCCGTTGATTAGCAGCGTGGCCGACGAGCGAGCGGCCTGCGCCGCAGAGCGATCGAGCTCCGTCATCGTCGAGCGTTCGATGACCAGCAGAATTGTGTCGCCGATGCGAACTACGTCGCCGTGCGCGAGCGTCGTCGTGTTGCGGCGCAGCGCGTTCACGCGCAGCCCATTGGTGCTCTGCAGGTCCGTCGCACGATAGCAACCCTGTTGCTCGTCGAATGCGATGCGAAGGTGCAGCCGCGAGACTCGCGTGTCGGCGATCGACCAGCCGGAGCCACCCGCATCGCGACCAATCAAGAGCTCACCCTGTTGGGAGAGCGTGTGCTCGCGCGCGCCGCTCGCGTCGGGGCTGATCACGATGCGAACCAGGCTGTTCGACCAGCGTTGGCTCGCAAGGTACGGCTCGCGATCCTGCTCGGTGGTGTGGCGCTGCGGATCGTTGACGGTTTGGATGCTGACCGGCGCAGTGCGAAGCTTGGGGCGCTCGGGAGTCCGCGCCAGGCTGAGCGCGTGCCGCATGTCCTCGGCGGTCTGGAAGCGCGTCGCCTGCTCGCGTTGAAGAGCGCGATCAATCACCTGCACTAACTCAGGCGGCAGTAGGGGGTTCACGCTGCTCACCGAGCGCGCGTCCACGCGGTACGCGAGCCGCCGCTGTTCGTCGGCGTCGCCCGGGTGCACCGCGTGGCCCGATGCGAGCAGGAAGAGCGTCGCGCCGAGCGACCAGATGTCGGTGCGCGCATCGACCAGATTGAAACGTCGCGCCGCCTGCTCCGGTGCCATGAACCCAGGCGTTCCGATCACGACGTTGCCCGTGATGCCAAAGTCCGTCGCCGCTACCAGGCCGCGGCAGAGTCCAAAATCCAGAACCTTGAGTTCCCCGGTTTCCGTCAGAAACAGGTTCGCTGGCTTGATATCCCGGTGAATGAAGCCGGCGGCGTGCGCATGGGCCAGTGCGGCCAGCGCTTGAAGCCCAATTTCGAAGACCTCATCGACGGGAAGGCGGCCTCCGAGCCGCACGCGGTGCGTTTCGAGATCCCAGCCGACGATCCACTCCGTCACGAACCAGGGCAGCCCTTCGTCGTCGATGCCCTGATCGAGTAAGCGCGGGATCGCAGGGTGGGCGAGACCGCTCAGGGCGGCAATCTCGCGCGCGAACCGCTCCGCTGAGGTGCGATGGGCGATCGCCGCTGGACGCAGCGCCTTGACCGCGCCGATCGTTCCGTCACTCCCTGTCGCTCGATAGACACAGGCCGTCTTGCCGACGTGGATGAGGCGGTCGAGGCGCCAACCGTGAATCCAGCGCCCGGGGGCTGGCGCTTGTGGGTCGGTAGGAGAGGGCAAGGTGTTTTGGGTTGGCCTGAATGTCCGCTGACTGTATCTGCATCGGCGGGTGTATCACACGTCAGATACACTAACTGGCGTCGCCCCTCCCGAAAGATGCGGGAAAGAGCGCTGCGCTGTGCCCGGCACGGTGCCATCCCTGTGGCACGACGTGTGCATTATGGCCCGCTCGTGAGTCAAAACAACCCCTTGATTGCTTGGTCCCGCGCGGCGGGATTCCGACAGTCTCGATGGGATCGGTTTTCTGCCGGCTCAGGCAACTGCGCTGACGTACCCGTTCTGGGTGCGGCCTGGACCCGAACGCGGCCACGTGGGGTGAGCGGCGTTCGACATGTTCGGGGAGATCCGACCGTGGTCGTCTGAGCGAGCAACTCTGGGGGGAACGGAGCAGGTGGTTCGGGTCGTCGCACTAAGGGCTTTTTCGTTGGGAGGTGGGGTGCGCGACAGGCTGGCACTGCGGGGGTGGAGGGAGCTTCGTCCCCCCAGAGTCGCTCTTTTTTCTGAAAATTAGCCCGGCCCAGCGGGTCTCTGATAGGCGCCGAGCATGTGGCGCGCACTGGTTCACGTAGTAGTCGTCGTGACGTTGAGTGGCTGCGCCGAGAGGCCGCGTCGCACGCTGCCCCGCCAAGCGTCGAGAGATGCGCCGAGCTCGGCGGCAGTGCCGGTGCCAGGCAGTGCGTCGAACCCAGCGGAAGATGTAGTTGGCGCAGCGAGCGAGCTCCCGCTGCCGGCGTCCCGTGCCCGTCAGCGCTGCCCCGACGAGCTGATTCCCTCAAATGCGGACCTGACGCTGTCACTCGGGCTGCGCGACGCGCGCAGCGAGCGCCGCCAGCTGCTGCCCATGGCGCTCATCAATCAATTCAGCAGCGCAGGAGGGTTAGAGCCGCGCTCGGCGACGGCGCGCTACCACGCGGAGCTCGTGGTCGAGGGTTTCACGAGCCCGCACCATTTTCGACGCCTAAACGCGCTGCATTCGGAGTGGGACGCGGGAAGGCTCGAGGGCCGTTTGGTGGTGTTCGACTCGAGCGACCGACAAGCGTTGTGTCAGACCCCGCTTCACGTGCGCGGCGACGCGAGCGGGGCATCGCTGTCCCGGCGCTTGCGGGAGGCGACGCGCACGGCCCTCGAAAAGAAGCTCTACGTACTCGCGCAACGCGAAGCCAGCGCGGCGCTGTCGGGGATCAGCCGCAGCTTTCAGTTTCCGAGTTTGGCGGCTGAGTTGCGCCTCTCCGCGGGTGAGCCCGAGTAAGACCTCTGCGCGCAAAACTCGCCCCCCCACCCCGGACCATGGACTCCGAGAAACTTCAATAGGAAATTCTTTGCGAGAGGCGCTCGCGGCCCGGAATTTCCGCGAAAAGCGGGCCCCCGTGTGACCCACAATTTCGCGTCGTGGCGGCGCAGCGGGTCGAGACCCGATGTGTCGCGGCGGCTCACACGAGTGCGAGTGACGCGGCACTCACTCGAGCGGGAAAGCGGCGCTCGGAATTCGCTCGAACCAAGGATCGACGATCTCCGCGTGAACCCACGAGCTCACGAGCGGCAGGTCGAGCCCCGAGTTCACGCGCTGCCATGCCGCGCTACGCCCCTCAGTCGAGGTGGGGTGCTCGCTTGGCGCCGCCCACGGATCGCGCGTTTCACTGACGATCCAACTCGGCGGCGCGCTCGCGCTTTCGACCCGTGCGCGAGGCGCCCACGGGTCAACCAGCACGGTCGCTTGTCGCGCGTCGTCGCCTTGCGCGCGAGCGTTGTTCACACTCATCAGCATCACTAGCGGTGACGCCCACGCGCAGAGTCTCGGCAGTAACCGCGACATGTGGTGAATCATGCCATGTTCAGGTCCGAAAATCCCAGGCTGAGGACCTCGAAATTCTGGCTCGGCCCATGGGCCGCTTCGGCGCTGCGGGGGATCCCAAGGCGATTGGTTTCGTATATGAGTACGAGCTGGGTTGTCCCGTCCGGACGCTTGCCCCGGCAGGAGCTTTCGTATGAAACGTGCGCGTTCTTTCTCGAAGTTTGTTTGGCCGAGCCTCGGAGCTCTCTTGCTGGTCGCCAATTGCACCGTGAAAACGGTCGACGACACGGCCACGAACTGCACGCCCGGATCGACCCACGCCTGCACGTGTACGAACTCGGCAAGCGGTAGCCAAGTCTGCCAAGCGGACGGCATGGGCTATGGGACGTGCCAGTGCGATGCCTCGGGCGGTTCAGCCAATGGTAGCGGCGGGTCAGGTGGCTCCACCACGACTTCGGGTGGCGTGAGCAACAGCTCCGGCGGCGCGAGCAACAGCTCCGGCGGGGCGAGCACGACCACGGGCGGCAACGTCGGTAGCGGCGGCTACACGAACAGCGGTGGCCACACCAATGGTGGGCAGGCCGGGGCGCCCGCAGGCGGTGGCGCCGGTGGGACTGCCGAAGGTGGCGCGGGCGGGCTCGGCGGCGATGTGTGCGACGAGTGCTTGCTGCAGCAGTGCCCGGCCGAGTTCGACGCCTGCCTCTCCGATCCGGCGTGCTTTGGTGACGGCACTAGCGGACAGTTCGAAGACATGATCACGTGCATCGAGCAAGTGCGGGCCATGACACCGCCTGCGCCCGCCAAGCGCATCGACGTCGTGAACTGCGGTATCGTCGTCGGCAACAACGCGAGCAGTTTCGCCTGGCCACCGGATGGCATGGCGCAAACCACCACCGATCTCATCAATTGCATGGCAACCGGCATGCAGAACACGCCGAACAATAACGGCTGGGCTCAAGGCGATCCCGACGTGGCAACCGATCCGATCAGCCAGAAATGGGCGGACGGCAGCTGCGCCAAGTCGAGCTGCACCTCACCGCTCTGATTGGTCAGGCGAGCTCCAGCCCAAATCCTCCCGTTGAAAGAGGGAAGGTCAGCATTTCGATGAAGCGAACAATCTCGATTTCCTTGCTCCTAGCTCTGTCTGTCACCGCCTTCGCTCCGCTAGCGTCAGCCACGGATCCCGAGGTGATCCGGCAGAAGCTCGAACAATTGCGCGCCGATCGCGAGAAGGCCCGCCAAGCAGCGCGCGCTGCTTGGCGGGCCTTCTCG
>JAEUAF010000344.1 GCA_019695485.1 Sorangium sp. | reverse complement strand
CTCCATCAAGCATGACCTTGGAGGTCCGATGCCCGAGATTCAAGCGATGATTCGTCCGCCCATTCCTAGCGCCCACCGGCGCGCCACTCCGCTGCTCCACGATTACCTCGCAGACAGCGCCCGCTGCCTGCCGGACAAGGTGGCGCTCGTTTGCATGGGTCAGCGCCTCAGCTTCGCCGAGCTCGAGGCACGCTCCAACGCGCTGGCTCACGCGCTCGTCCGCCGTGGCGTCGAGCGCGGCGACCGCGTAGTCGTCTTCGCTGACAATACGGTGGAGACCGTGGTCTCGTTCTGGGCGGTGCTGAAGGCGAACGCCGTGGTGAGCATCGTCAATCCGCTCACCAAGGCGGACAAGCTCCAGTATCTGCTCAATGATTGCCGCGCGAAGGTGTTGATAACCGACGCGCACATCGCGTCCATCTTCGTGCCTGCGACGCAGAACGCGCCGCATCTGGTCTCGACCATCGTGTCTGGCAGCTACGCCGAGGGCGCGCTACGCGGAGTGCCCGGGGTCGTAAGCTTCGCCGACGCTCTCGCCGCCGAGTCGAGTAGCGCAGCGCCGCCGCGCAGCAACATCGACATCGACCTCGCCGCGATCATCTACACTTCGGGCTCAACCGGTGATCCGAAGGGTGTGATGCTGACGCATCGCAACATGCTGACCGCCGCCACGTCGATCGCGACCTACCTCGAGCTCGTCGAGGCCGACGTGGTGCTCGGAGTGCTGCCATTGGCCTTCGACTACGGCCTCTATCAGCTGATTATGTCTACGCGCGTTGGCGCGCGGCTGGTTTTGGAGCGCTCGTTCACTTACCCCGCGCAGGTTCTGAACCAGGTCGTCGCCGAAAAGGTCAGCGTGTTTCCCGGCGTGCCGACGATCTTCACGATTCTCTCGGGACTCAAGACCCTGTCGACCTACGATCTGTCGGCGATCCGCGCGGTAACCAACACCGCTGCCGCGCTGCAGCTCCGCCACATCGAGAGCTTGCGCGAGATCTTCCCGCAGGCGCGCATCTTCTCGATGTACGGCCTCACCGAGTGCAAGCGCTGCACCTATTTGCCGCCTGAAGAGCTCGCGCGACGTCCGCTCAGCGTCGGCATCGCCATTCCCAACACGGAGCTCTGGCTGGTCGACGAGAACGACGTGAAGCTCGGTCCGAATCAGGTTGGACAGCTCGTCATTCGCGGGGCAACCGTGATGAAGGGTTACTGGGAGAAGCCCGAGGAGACCGCGAAGAAGCTACGACCGGGGCCGCTGCCGGGTGAATTCGTGCTCTACACGGGCGACTACTGCCGGCTCGACGACGAGGGCTTCCTCTACTTCGTCTCGCGCATGGATGACATCATCAAGTCGCGCGGCGAAAAAGTGTCTCCTGCCGAGGTGGAGCGCGCCATCCACCAGATCCCGGGCGTGCTCGAAACGGCCGTGGTCGGTGTGCCCGACGATATCTTGGGCGAGGCTGTCAAAGCCTTCGTCGTGGCGCAGGAAGGCGTCACGCTCAGCGCGAAGAGCGTCCAGCTCGAATGTCAGAAGCGCCTCGAGAGCTTCATGGTCCCCAAGTTCGTGGAAGTCGTGCCGGAGTTGCCCAAGGGCATGACCGGCAAGATTCAAAAGACCAATCTCAAGTAGCCGACTGCGCGCGAGAGTCCGGCTGCGGCTGGGCGAGCGTGGGATTTTTAGCTAGTCTTTTCCGTGCTCGATGAGCTCGAAGAGCTCACGCCTGGCCCGACGAAAGCGCTCCGGATCCTCCACGTACTTCGCGTACACCGAGGCGCCCAGCGCGCCGCTCACGACGGTCCCGACCACGCGCTCCACCGCGGCTGGGTCGACGCGTCGAGCGAGCTCGATGTACGCGGCGTCCTGAATTCCACGCCGCCACTGCTTGAGACGAATCGAGGGCAGCACACCCGAGAAGCCGAGGTCGTGCTCCGGAAACTTGGCCTGCCTTCCGGGATAGACCAAGAGCCCATCGCCATTGCAGTGGTCTCCGTCTTGGTTGTGGAAGGTCTCGCTGGTAGCGAACGGGTCGTACGGACCGAGGCCGCCGCGATTGGAGTCGTTCCAAAAGGTCGACTCCCAATAAAACCAACGCTCGATCCCGTAAAACTTCTGAATCCAGGGGTTTGCCCGGAGCGACAACGTCGGGACATCCGTAAGAAAGGCCCCCGTGTTGGGCAATATCCCGTTGTAGATCCAGACGTGCTTGGCAGCGCGTCGGGCGCGCCCCGCGGTGTCGAGCCTGTAGCTTCCGCCGGGCATCATCACCAAATCGACGAGCTGCTTCTCCGGCGGCTCGTCGCACGTCTGACCGACGCGCAGCGCGCGTAGTCGCGGCGAGGATGAGCTCGAAAGCGCCTGGCGCCAGGCCGCGCCACGCGGACTTCGACATTGCTCGTCGATCGCGTAAAGAAAGATGTCGCTAAGGCCAGGTCGATCGCGAAGACCCAGCCTTTCGAGCCCTGCCAGCAGGCTGTCCACTTTGGCGAGCGTCTCGGGCAAGGGATCGCCGAGGCTCCCATAGGCGCCGAGCGGCACCACGCTCGGTCGAAGTCCTTGGCCGGGCCCGTCGTAGCCGTGGTTTTTCGTGAAGAGCTCGCCGCTCAAGTAAGCGTTCGCGCTTTCGAGTTCGGCTTGGGAACTGAGCGGGAACACGGAAGTGATGTGATGGGCGTGCAAGAGCTGAAGATACTGATCGACGGCGTCGGCGGAGGACACTCGCTCGCTCACCTCTGTGGGCTCGAAGTAGAGCATGGTGTTGACGCCGGCATAGGGCAGCACAGTCGAGCCCACGCGCAGTCGAACCGGAATCGAGGCCAGCAGCTGGCGTGCCTCGAAAACCTCGACATTTGCTGAGTAGTTGCCGCCGGCCAAGCCCGCTTCGGGGAGCCGAATGTCCACCCAGAAGCTCGTCATCGAGCCAGCGGGGATCCGCGCGGGATACGCCGCCCAAGCCGGAGCGTGACCGAGTGGAATCAGTGCATCCGGCACGGACGTCGGCGGGCGCAAACTGGGCGGCTCGGCGCGACGTTCCCAACCCAGGGATTCACCCGCCCGGGCGCCGCCCGAGCGTCGCGCCATGGGGACTTCGTAGACGAGATAGGGTTGGATATTGCGCGGCGGAATCGGAAGTTGTCTCCAGAGGCCGCTGAGCTCGAGGCGCACGGATGCGAGGCCGTGCGCTCCACTCGCAACGACAATCTGAAACGCCAGCGTTTCGCCCGGCATCCCGATCAACTCGACACTGGGTTGAGCGCTTCCTCGCGCATCGAACGTCCGCCACGCGCGGCTGATCCCCGTTGCGCGCGCCGGGCGCTCGGCGTCGTCGACGACGGCGACGATAGGCTCAGCCGCGTCCCTCGGCGACGGCACGCGTCGCTCGTCGTCATGTGTCGCTCGCGGCGTGCGTCCGCAAGCTACGCCGAGCAACAGCGTGAGCGCAAAGCGGGACACGCGTCGCATCACAGGGCAACCGAGCGGAGCGCCCACTACGGAAAGCGCTTGACGATTCTGAGCCGATTCGGAGGCCCTGCGCAGTATTCGACCGAATCGGTGAAGCAACGGATAATGAAGAGCCCCATCCCGCTCTCTTGCGGCTGCCCGGAAAAAGCAGGCACATCGTCCGGATCGAAGGTGCTTCCCGTGTCGAGCAAGTCGACGGAGAGCGCCTGATCGTCGTAGGTGATGGCGAGGGACACGTCACCGCTGACGCTGCGGTAGGCGTGGAAGACAGCGTTGTTGAACGCTTCACCCACGGCAGACACGACTTCGTCGCGAAAAGTCTCGGCCTGCGGGTTTTCCGGACAGGCCAGCTTACACACCGAGGCAACGGTCCGCGTCACGAGCCCACGAAACTGAATCTCGCCGGGCACGGACAGCGACACACACCGACTCTTCACCACTGCGGCCGCGGATTCCAGCCCACTCACTGGAGAAGCCGCAGGCGCCGCCGGAGCTCCGGAGCTGCGCTGGGAGGACACTCGAGCATCATGCCCGGCACGCACCGGTGAATGTCAAGTATCGAGGGCGAACCAACCCCAATGTCAGGATGGATCACCCGAACTAGGGTGAATAGCCCCCAGGTTTGAGACCGCAGGGCCGCAGCGAAACCCAAGTCACTGACCCGAGCCTCGAACCAGAACGAGCGGTGTCATAAATATGACTTTGAGCTCGGTGGCGAGATACGTCGACAGCTTCTCCAACGAAGCAGTGTACGCGAGGTCGTA
Organism: Sorangium sp.; assembly: GCA_019695485.1. Taxonomy (GTDB): domain Bacteria; phylum Myxococcota_A; class Polyangia; order Polyangiales; family Polyangiaceae; genus PMG-095. The sequence goes on along the minus strand of JAEUAF010000344.1, from coordinate 9,803 downwards.
GAGCAATTTGGCGCGCAAGTCATCCGCCAGTGCGCCCTCGGCCCCATCGAGCCCGAATGGGTTTTGCAGACTATCGCGAAACTGAGCAAGCTCGCTGCCGTCTGGAATCGACCCTGTGTAGCCGAGTGAAACCTGTGCGAGACCGGTCAAACCGGGTTTGCAATCTCGCATGCGCTCCTCGAAATAAGGGATCGCGAGCGCGAGATCGACGAGCAACTCCGGACGCTCAGGGCGTGGTCCTACGAGGCTCATGTCCCCCTTCAGCACGTTCCATAATTGGGGCAACTCATCGAGTCGCACCTTGCGCATGAACTTGCCGAGCCGAGTCACGCGCGGATCGTTCTTCTGAGCGAGCACCGCACCAGTGCCCTTCTCGGCGTCCTTGCGCATCGTTCGGAACTTGTACAACTTGAACTCGAGGCAGCGCGGCGCGAGCGACTTGTCTCCCGGCGGATGAGGCAGAATGCCCTTGGCGCGGATCTGAGAGAAGAAGACCGGCCCCGGTGAGTCGAGCCGAACCAACAACGCGAGCACTGGATAGAGCGGCAGCGTCATACACAGGCCAACGCCTGCTCCGACTACGTCCAGGGACCGCTTCACGAACAGAACACTGCGAGGAGGCATGCCTTTTTCCGTGACAGGAGAGCAGTAGAGCGAAAACTAAAACCAGAAAGCGCGGCCAGCAAAGATACCACCGCGGACCCGCGACCGCGTTTCGTTTTGAAGGGCGCGGCGCCCATGCCAACGACCGAGCGACAGGCCATCACGGCCACGCGGCCGACGCACTGCCAGGCCTCGCGACTTGCTCGTAGAGTTCTTCGTGCGCCGTCACCATCGACTGCAAACTGAAGTGCTCCTCGAAACGCTTCCTATTGCGCTCACGATAGGCCGCCGCAACGTGCGGGGTTCGCACCATGCGTAACACGGCATCGGCCAGCGCATCGGCGTTGGCAGAGGGCACGACTTCGCCGTTCTGCCCGTCGAGAATGACCTCCGCATTGCCGCCGACGCGCGTGCAAACGACGGGTTTTCCAACCGCTAGCGCCTCGCACAAGGCGAGCGGCAGCCCTTCCCAAAGCGAGGGCAGCACGTACACATCGAGCGCGGCTATGAACGCGGGCATGTCCCCGCGATAGCCAAGGAACCGGAAGGCATCGCCGAGAGCCGCCTGCTTCGCCTCCGCCTCGAGCTTTGCGCGCAATGGGCCATCACCCGCTACCGCGAAGCGCACCTCGGGCGCCTCCGCCAGCACGCGCCGAGCAGCCTTGATCAGGTATTCGATCCCCTTTTGCTTCGACAGCACCACACCCGTACCGACCAGCACTTGCTCCGCCGTCACGCCCAGTTCTGCGCGCACGGCCGCGCCGTCCAGCGCTCGAAAGCGCGTGCCATCGATGCCGTTGTGAATCACACGGATGTCACCTCGGTAGCCCACTTCGCGACGCAAAGTCCCCTCCAGATCGTGGCTCACCGAAACCACTGAGTCGGCCAGCGCGAGGTAATAGCGAAATTTGCGCTTAGAGGCCGCGCTCGCGCTGTAGATCTGGTTGTGCTCCGAGTAGAGCACCCGAGGCCTTCGCCGCAACGAACGCGCAGCGAGCCCCGCGTAGATCAGCGGCGCTGCGTTGTGTGCGTGGACGATGTCGATGGAGCGCGCCGCAAAGTAGCGCCGCAACGCCGAAAGCGATCGCACGTCCACGCTGACCCCCAACACCTTGGTCGGCTGCTTCTCGAGCACCAAGCTGGCTCCCGTGGGCAGCACGACCTGTTCGAACAGCCGCCCCGGCCCCGACAAACACACGAGGTGCGGCTCGAAGCGCTCGCGGTCGAGGTTCGCGAGCAGGCTGATGACGACCTTCTCCAACCCTCCCACGTCGAGATTGTTGACTACGAAGGCTAAACGGATCGGACTTCTAGGACTCATGTGCCTGTCGTTCTGTTCAAATGTCGAGCTCACCGTCGAACAACGCCCAGCTCTCCTCCGAAAGCACGGCCTCGCTGAGCCAGCTCTCGGACTGGGGTTCTACGTACGCCACTAAACAGCGCTTGCTGGGGCGCTCGATGAAGCCGAAGCGGCGCAACAAGTCCTTCACCTGCCGCGCGCCCACGTAGGCGGCGCGCACCTCGTGCACGCCGTCCTTGCGCAGCGTCCGCAGGAACGCCGCAAACAAAACGGCAGCAGCGTCGGGCCCATCGCCCCAGCTCGCATCCAAGATGTGCGCGCAGGCGCCGTCTCGTCGAAACACGACGAGCCCCAACGCTTCGGCATGCGCCGCATGGCTCACGCTGAACATTTCGCACTGCGCGGTGGTGTACTCCGCGTACCTCCAGTCGAGGTAGGCCTGATCGCGCGCGCCCACGATGCGCGTCCGCGGCGCGGGAAACGCCGGCAGCTCGCGACCGATCGCGTCCGCGCGTCGCGTGAGCAGCGGCAGCGTCGCAGAAGGCACGCGCAAGCCGCGAAGCCAATCCACGACGGGGACCATGCGATCGCCAGCGAGCGCAGCGACACCCGCCGCCGTTTGCGCCACCCCCTCGCGCAGGGTGGCGCTCCAGGCCTTGGGCAGGCGAGGCCCGATTAGCTTCTCGAGCCCTGCGCGCAATCTGAGTGGCTTCAGCCACGCCGAAGACTGCGCGACGATCCGAAAGTCCTCGAGCCGTTTGAAGATGGGCAGCGCCTTGTGGTTCGGGTACCCGAACAGAAAGCTGAAGCCGAACGAGCGACTTTGTGCGGCGAGGGTGCGCTGCACCATCAGCGCGGGGCCCCCAATGCGATGCCGAGGCGACACCAGAAAGTCCGCGAGCAAGCCGGCGGTGAGGGTCCGCTCACCGACGCGCAGGCGGCGCGGGAACGCCGTAGCGCAGGCGACGACGTCGCGCGTGGTGGGCTCGACCACGACCCAGGTCACGGCCGGACCGACGGGGTTCCGCTCGTACAACCAACTCCTTCGCTGCTCAACGACATCTTGCACGCGAGTGGAGCTCATGCCGTGCCATAACTCGAGGATGCGCGGCAGATCTTCAGGCTCTGCGACTCGAACCTGATACGCGCTGGACGCCGACGTCGACATGAGCTCGCGCGTCCTATTCGGAGAGGCCTGCGCGCCTCACCGCACGGTTCAAGAATCCGACCAGCTGCTGCGCGGCTTTGGCCTGCCCGACGCGGTCCGGGTGATTGTTCATGCCCTCGTCGGTCGGATACGCGGAGAAGTTCGACTGCCCGCCCGTTAGCACGTCGTAATAGTCGAACACGACGACGTTCTTGCCTGGATAGCCAGCGAGCCAGCCCGTCGGGGCGACCACCCACGAGTCGAACTCACGCGCCAGCCGCGCGCGCGCCTCGAGCACCTGCGCCGTGCTCTGGCGGCCGAGCACGCGCTGGATGGCGAGCTTGGCGAGGCGTTCTCGGGGATAGCCGGGCGCGTTGGGCGGCGCAGTCAGGTAGACGAACAGCACGTGCGGACGCTGCTCGAACAGCGGCAGCAACGCGCTGAGTGCGGCGCGTGCGTTGGCCACGGTGAGCTCCTTACCCGCCGGATTGCCGGGGAGCGTGCCCTCTCCCACGAAGCGGTTGTTCGGGTAACAGGACTTGAAGAGCACGATCTCATTGCGCTCGGCCTCGGGCAACAGCTCGTCGTTGAAGCGCGTGGCCAGAATGCGGTCCATGTTCTGGCTGAAGTTTGGCAGCCAATCGAAGAGATCGGTGTTGTCCGCGACCTTGCTGCCATACGACGCCTCGTGAACGCGGTAGCCCTGCCCTTCGAGGAGCTTGCGAAGCCCGCCGCCATTTTCGTGGCTGACGTGGATGCTGTTTGCAAGGTCGCGACTCGGCCCTGGGTCGGCGAGGAGTTGACCGCCCACTGAATGGTGCAAGAAAACCAAGGCAGGCGCTCGCTTCGGCGCGTCGGCGGACCACGCGGACAAATCGACTTTGGGCGCCGGCTGCGTCGGTACCGAATGCGCGGTCCCCCCTACCGGGATCAAGCCCACTGCAACTGCCGCAACTCCGACCCCCGCGACCAGCGCGAGGGCCTTCATGCCGGTGCCCCCACTTCACGCGGCGCGAGATACTCGGGCGAGCTCGGCCAATCCGGCCGTAGCGCATAGCGCACGAGACCGACGCCAAAGCCGACTCCGTGGGAGACGTGCAGGGTCGGAAAGATGGCCCACACGAGCGGTGGCGCCCACGCGCCCACAGGCAGGCCGAGGCGCAGTGCTTCGATGCCCGTCACGCACAAGTACGAGCCGAAGGCGAGCAGCGTGGTCGGCGCGAGCGGCGCCGTGAGCAACAACGCGGCCCCGCTCGTCGTCATCAGAAACGGGATCGCGGGGCGCAGCCGCGGAAAGCGCCCGCGTTTGAGCAACGTGCGAGCACGACCCTGCCCGTAGGCGAAATATTGACGCGCCAGGCGCCGAAAGGACTCGCGCGGGAAGTAGCGCGACACGATCTTGGGGCTCAGATAGATTTGCCCGCCGCTCTCGAGGATGCGCTGGTTTAGCTCAGCGTCTTCGTTGGTGGCGGCGGCCGGGTCGAAGAGCCCCGCGCGCTCGAACGCTTCACGGCGAAAGGCACCGCAAAACACGGTGTCGACGAAGCCCTCCGCCGTTGGCGAGCGGTAGTCCGCGCCGCCGACTCCCAGACGACTCTGAAGCGCCGCGCACAGGGCCTTCTGAAAGTGATTGCGTGCAACGGCGCGTTGGCTTCCACCCGCGTTGAGCGCACCGGTCTGCCGCAGCACTTCGATGCATTGGCTGACGTAATTCCCCGCGTACTCGCAGTGCGCGTCCATGCGAACGATCACGTCGCCCCGCGCCGCGCGAATGATCGCGTTCAAACCCGCCGCCTGCAAGCGCTCGGGATTGGGGACCCAGCTCAGCGTGGCGTGCTTGGCGCAAAGCTCATCGAGCCGCGCGCGCGTGCCGTCCGTGCTCCCGCCATCTGCGACGATGACCTCGATTCTGTCGGGCGGGTAATCCTGCGCGAGCGCGTCCTCGACGCATTGGTCGATGAAGCGAATCTCATTCAAACAGGGAATTGCGATGGTGACGAACGGGTGGGGGCCAAGTGGCGCTGCAACCTGCATCCTTCGGCTTCCGATGTGCTGTTAGCGGGTCCGGTCGACCCGACTCGCGCGCTCGGGCAGAGCCACGAGGCGTCGACGTTTGCTAAAATTCCGTCGGCGTCGATCGAGGCCGCGACGGACGAGCAGAGCCATGGCTCCCAAGAAGCCCCAACCGGCTCGGGGATCCGCGGCACCGTTGGCGGGGAGACTACACGCGCAGCCGCCGCTGTCTTTGGCTTGGCCGCTCACGCTGTCAGCTCCTGCATGCGCGCTGGCGCCTGCGATACCGGAGGTTCCGCCTACGCCGCCAGCGCGAGCGGTCGCTCCAGCTTGTGCGCTCGTCGCGCCGCCGCCAGGGTTCGCGACTCCGCCCGAAGTGGTCGCGGAGCCGCCCTCAGTGGCAGAAGTCTGGCCGCCGGAAGAAGCGCTCGTCCCTGCTTGGCCGCCGTTCGCTTGCGGAGCGCCAGCACCACCCGCAACGCTCGTTGCGCCTGCGGTGGATGCCCGGCCGCCCATCGCGGCGCCTGCGCCGCCGCTTCCGCCGGAAGCCGAGGCCCCGGCACGACCCGCGCCGGCGCTGCTACCCGCATTGCCGGAGGTGCCGCCCCTGGCGCTCGCTCCTGCGGTCGCGATAGTGCCGCCGCTGCCGGTCGCGCCGCCTCTGCTGGTTGCGCCGCCGCTACCGGTCGCGCCACCGCTGCCGGTCGCGCCGCCGACCGTGGCGTTTGATTCGTAGGCACCCACATCGATCACTCCGCTGAGCGTCCGAGCCTGGGCCTGGTTCGGTAGCGTGGCTGCGTGCAGAGCTGGAGAATATGCCGGTGTCGCCAGCGGGCGCGGGAATGCGCACGTCGCAGAGCTAGTCGCGGACGTGCCAGCGTCCACCAGTGGTGAGGAGGCCGTTGGACGCAGATCGAGGCTGCTCAGCGCAACCAGCTGTGGATCCGCGCCCTTCAGCTGGGCCGTGAATCCCGCGGGGACCGCTGTGATCGCGGTGGTCATCCAATTGTTGCTGCCAACGATTGGAGGCGCCGAGCCGGTGTAGTCGGTCAAGCTGTAGAGCGCTGGAGTGCCGCCCGCGGAGATGATGGCGTTGTTCTCGAGCTCGATGCAGGCAACCCCAGTCTGCACGCCGATGGCCACGCTCGTGCTGCTGGCGAGCACCATCGTGTTGTTCACGAAGCGATAGTGTCCGAAGGAAACGCCCGTCCCGTCGCCGCCGATCCGCGCGATGCGATAAGACGAGTGTTTCACGAGCACGTTGCCGACGACGTCCGAATCCTCCACGGCAACCGCCGTGTCCGCCTCTTGAGACCCGATCAGATCGAGCTCGTGATAAAACGCGCCCTCGATCCAGTTGTAATAGATCTCGTTGCGTTCGGCGCGGCTCTTGACGTTGTTGCCGCCGAGGCCGTCGTGCACGTAGTTGTACTGCATCCGAAACACGGAGCCCGGATGCGCGACTTCGTCCGTCGCCATGTAAATCTGGTGAATCAGCTCACCGCTGCCGTTGCCGTAGAATTCGGAGTACTCGAGGGTGAGCGAGCCAGAGTCAGTGTCCGTCCCCAACAGCCCATGGCGACCGCAGCCGTGGACGACGACATCGCGGATGGTGACCCGTGACGCTTTGTGCACGATACACGGGTTGCTCTGATTGCCGTCGCCGATCACCTCGAACCCCTCGAAGACGAAGTCGTCCGAGTTCAGAAAGACGGCCATGTTGTAGTCGCCGCCAGTCACCCCCTGCACGATGGGGCGCTTGCCGTTTTTGCGAATACCGCGCACGGTGACGCCATTGACGTTACGAAAGCTGAACGTCCCCGTGTACGTCGCATCTCCAGCGACCTCGATGATGTCGCCGGAGTGCGCCTGAGCCAGAGCTGCAGCGACCGTGGCGTAGGTTGCGCCAGCGCCAACCTGTAGCGTGGTGGCTCCGGCCCCAGCGCTGAGCGTCGACAGCGCTGCAAACGCGGCGCCCGCTGCCAAGGGCGTGCGCGAAATCATGGTGCCGCCGCACCAGCAGCGTCGGGCTTGCCGTAGTACGTGGCGCAGCGTCGAATCCCGTCGTTCAGCTGCGTGGTCGCTCGCCAGCCGAATGCCTCGAAAATCCTCGTTGTATCGGCGATCGAGTGCAGCACATCACCGGCGCGCGGACTCTGGTAGTCCGGGCCACCCGCGAACTCGGTTGCGCGCGCGATGGCTTCGGCCAAATCGGTCACAGTCGTGCGACTGCCTGCGCCGACGTTGAAGGCACGCCCGGCTCCACCGTTGCCGAGCAGCGCCGCCAGATTCGCGGCCACCACGTCACCGACGAAGGTAAAGTCCCGACTCTGCTGGCCGTCGCCGAAGATCACTGGCGCCTTGCCCGCACGACAGGCGGCAAAGAAGCGCGGGATCACCGCGGCGTAGGCGCCGTTCGGATCCTGCCGCGGCCCGTAGACATTGAAGTAGCGCAAGCCGACGATCTCCAGACCGTAGACCCGCGAATAGAGCTCGGCGAGCTCTTCGTTCATCCACTTCGAAAGCGCGTAGGGAGACAAGGGCTTGCCCTCTTCCCCCTCGCGCTTCGGGAGGATCTCGCTCGAGCCGTAAACGCTCGAGGACGAGGCATACACGACGCGCTTTACCTTCTGATCGCGCGCCGCGGTGAAGACGTTCGCCGTCCCGGTCACGTTGGCGTGCAGGGAGTCAGCAGGCTTTTCGATCGAACGAGGCACGGAACCGAGCGCCGCCTCGTGAAACACGAAGTCGACGCCCGTCGCAGCACGCTGACATGCATCGAGATCCCGAATGTCGTCCTGGAGGAACTCGATGCGCTCGCGGACATGCGCCAAATTCTGGAGCCGGCCAGTCGCCAAGTTGTCCAGAACACGAACCTTGGCGCCCGCCTCCAACACTGCGTCGACGAGGTGCGAGCCAATGAAGCCCGCACCCCCAGTGATCAAGACCGTCGCGCCGTTCAATCGCTGAGCCTGCATACCCGTCACCTAGGCCTTGACGACGTTGGAGTGCGGCTCGCGGTAGACGCCGCGCGTGTCGACCACGAGCTTCGACTCCTTCAACACGAGGTTATAGTCGACAGCGCTGTGCTCGGTCGAAATCAGCACCGCGTCCATGGAGCTCAGGAGCTTGGCCGACAGCGGCTCGGACTTGAGCGGCGGCAAATCCGGCCACGAGCGCATGCCCGGCGCCACCGGAATGTGCGGGTCGTGGTAGCTGACCTCCGCCCCGCGCTCGAGCAGCAGGTGAATCAGCTCGAACGACGGACTCTCGCGCGGGTCGTCGATGTCCTTCTTGTAGGCGATACCGAGCACGAGCACCTTGCTGCCCTTGAGCGGCTTGCGTTGCTCATTCAGGCCCTCCTGGAGCTTGTCGACGACGTAACGCGGCATGCCCACGTTGACCTCGCCCGCCAGCTCGATGAAGCGCGTCGCCACACCGTACTCGCGCGCTTTCCAGGTCAGGTAGAACGGGTCGAGCGGGATACAATGCCCACCGAGGCCCGGCCCCGGCGTGAACTTCATGAACCCGAACGGCTTGGTGGCCGCCGCGTCCAAGACATCCCAGACGTCGATGCCCATGCGCTCGTAAACGACCTTGAGCTCGTTGACCAACGCGATGTTTACGCCGCGGAAGATGTTTTCCGTCAGCTTGGTAGCTTCCGCAACGCGCGCCGTGCGTACGCGCACGACCTTCTCGAGCGCACAGCCGTAGAGCGCGGCCGCGATGTCGCCCGAGTCGGGATCGACGCCGCCGACGACCTTCGGGATGGTCGCGGTGTTGAAGCTCTTGTTACCTGGATCCTCGCGCTCCGGCGAGAACGCCAGGAAGAAGTCCTGACCGCACTTTAGCCCGGTGCGCTCCAAGATTCCGCGCAGAAGCTCGTCCGTGGTGCCGGGGTAAGTCGTCGATTCGAGGATGATGAGCTGCCCGCGGCGCAGGCGCTTTGCGATGGCCTCACCCGTGCTGACGACATATTTCATGTCCGGCTCACGCTGCGGAGTGAGCGGCGTCGGCACGGCGATCATCAGCGCGTCGGGCTCACCCAACTTGTCGAAGTCCGACGAAGCCTGGAACTTACCGGAGGCGTTCGCTTGCTGAACGCGCTCCCCGCCCATGTGCATGATGTAGGTTTTGCCCTGCTTCAGCGCGTCGATCTTGGTCTGATCGATGTCGAAGCCGGTCACTTTGACCTTCGCTCGTTCAATGAAGGCCAACGCTAGAGGAAGACCGACGTAACCCATCCCGATGATTCCGACATGGATGGTGCCGGCGGCAATTTTGTCGATCAGTGCTTTCTTGAGCTCGCTCATGGGTATCTCAGGGTCCTAAGGGGGGCAGGTCGTTCGCGGTCATCTTCCCCTGGCAGATGGCCGCGCGTATCCTAGTCGAGCGTGGATTCTCTGGGGGATTCCTCCGCCAGTCAACCATCCCCCGCAGGCCCAACTTGGCGGGCCTCTCCGCAGCCAGAATCGCTCTCTCTCGGCGATCATTTTCAGGGGCGCAGCTTGGCGGGGGCGTTACACCGATGACACGTGGCTCGGCGGTGCTCGCGTGAGGCACCGTTTCCAGACCGGGCGGACCCGGCGCGTGAGGGTCCAAGCACTTGGGACTAAATTTGCACCCGTCTCAGTCGGCCGACCGAAACACGGCTGTCCCCAAATGCTAAATGGGATTCGACGCGCTCCAATGATGCCGCACGCGAGGCGTAACGAGGAAAGCCCGCCGACTGCATCCTGT
>JAEUAF010000321.1 GCA_019695485.1 Sorangium sp. | reverse complement strand
CTCATGACTTGGTCGCGAGCTTCAAGAGCACGCTCGACGAGGCGCTGGAAGCATCCCTGCTGGTGTACGTAGTCGATGCATCCGATCCGAACTGGCAGAGTCAACTGAGCGTGACGCGCGAAGTGCTCGCAGAAATCGGCGCGAGTGAGCTTCCTACGCGCTACGTGCTCAACAAGGTCGACCGCTTGAGCGACGACGCGCGTGTTGAGCTTGCGCTGTCGAATCCGGATGCTTGGCTGGTTTCGTCGCGCAGCGAGGCGGACGTCGCACGAGTACGCGAGCAAATCATCGCGTTCTTCGAGAGCTCTTACGTGGAGGAAGAGCTGTTCGTGCCCTACGCGCAGCAGCGGTTGGTCTCCGAAATGCACGATTCTGGCAAGGTGCTGACCGAAAACTACGAGGAGCAAGGCGTGCGCGTGACCTTGAAGACCGACCGAGCCACCCTGGAGCGATTGCGCAGCGCTCTTTCCGTGTGAGGATCTCGTGCCGCCCGGACTCAAAGAACCCCGAGCGCCATCCTTCGCGAGCAGGAGCGGACCACTTCGCCCGCTGGCGTCCGATCCGAACTTGGTGAAGACGCGCTTCGTGCGTGGGCGAGTGTCGCCGCGGGGCGTGGTCTGGTTCGGGATCCGCTCCTTTTGGGGACACTTGCGCCACTTCGTCGCCGCGGGCATCGCGACTGAGGACATCGACTCCCGTGACTGGATGACGGCGGACGATCCCACGGAACTCGCCGCGCGAGTGATCGCGATCCTCAAGGGAGATCCCAAGCGGGCCACGGTGATGGAGGCGATCGACCGCGACCTGTTCATCGACTATGTCTCCGACACCGGCGACGACGTGTCCGTCAGCCGAGCCGTCGCAGAGCTCGTCGCCAGTGAAATCGAGCTCCCCGATCCGGATCAAGAAGGGCAAACTCTGCTCGCGCCACGCGGGGAGCTCCTGATCTTCGGCGGCGACACCGCCTACCCCGTGGCGACCGCGCAGGAGATCACGAATCGCGTGATCGTCCCCTTCAACCGCGCCATCGAGCGACACGGCGCGGGCAGCCCGCGTGTGCTGCTCGGCATTCCAGGCAACCACGACTGGTACGACGGGCTCGACGGCTTCCAACGCATGTTCCGGCGCCGAGACGCGGACGACGCACCGAGACCGAGCCTATTCGGCGTGTCTCAACGCATGCTCGACCACTACGCCGAGTGGGCGCGCGAGCTCGTGCGCGGCGGCAAGGTGGAGAAGCCCAAGGCGCTCGTGCTGTCCGGCTACACCCCCGTCCAAAATAGCAGCTACTTCGTGCTGCCGCTCAGCCCGACGATTCACCTCATCGCCGCCGACCGTCAGCTGAAAACGGTCGACTCACGTCAGAGTCGCTTTCTCTCCGACTGGTACCACGCGCATCCGGAGATCACGCCGTGGGTGCTCTTGCCGGACCCGTTGTACGCGTTCGGCAGACCAAGTCCAACCGGGACCCAAACCGTAGAAGCGCTGTCGCTCGATTTCGAGGCGCGCGCGCACTTCCTACTCTCTGGCGACGTACACCACTATGAACGGCTCGCCGATCAGCGCCTGCTGCACGTCGTGGCGGGTGGCGGTGGCGCCTTTCTGCACCCCGCGCCGATGTACGAAGGTCGATTGCGCGCGGACAAGCGTTGGCCCAATGCACGGCAGAGTCGGGCCTTGCTACGCGCCGTGCCCTTCAAGGTGGCGCTCGGTCGCTCGGGGTTCTTGCCGCACCTCGCGCTCGGCGCGGTGTACAGCCCCGCGCTGGCCTTCGGTGCCCGCTTCTACGAGCAGATGGGCGTGATTTTCTCCGCACCAATCGCCGTCACCTTGTTGATCGGGATCGTATACAGCTTGATCGGCGGTCTGCGCGGCAAGGCGCGCGCGGTGATTCCGCTGGCGTTCGTCGCAGCCTTCATCACTGCCGTGATCCCGATCGGCGCGTCCCTGGCAATCCACTACGTCTCGAACTCGGCGCACGTGCCGGTGCCGCTGTGGGTGGTCGTGGTCCTTACCTTGATCGCCGCAGCTTTCCTCGGCGCTTGGGTGTTCGGCGCCTACCTTTCGCTGCTCACGCGGCTCGGCTTGGAGCATACGCAGGCCTTTACTGCGCTCGATCACCCCGGTTTCAAGCACTTCGTGCGGCTGCGGGTGCGAGCCGACGGCAAAGGCATCGACGGCTGGTGCGTCGGGCTCACCGATCCGCTGCGCGAGGGCGAGCAGCCGGTTCTCGTCGACTCGTTTCAGTGGCGACCGTAGCGCTCAGCGAATCTTGGTTTGGCAGCCGAGCGCGATTTGAATGCTGCCCTGTTTCGCTGCTTCGAGGCGCGAGCATGCGCTCGGACAGATCTCGATCTTCGTCGGGGTGCCGCCGGTAGCGGGGTTTTGGTCGTAGTACCAACCGCCGGACGCACCACAAGCGCTGGCATCGGCGACGCCTATCAAGCGCTCTTTGGTGGCGCCGTTCGTGAAGTCGACGTTGACGAGTGAGTAGTTCAGATCCTGACCTGCAGGGGCCGCTGGGACCGCGTACTCACAGGTGAGCTGCGAAGAGCGAATGGCGTTGAGCGCGGCCAGGAACTGCGCGGAAACGTCGCCCGCCGTGTCGACCAAGAAAGCCGAGTTGGTCCCGCCAGCGACCGCGATTTGATTGAGATTCGAGCGCGCGTCGGTGTCGGTCGGGCCGAACACGCCGATCACGTAGGTGTCGATGCTCGGTGTGGCCGCCACGCCAGCCGCGGCAGCGCTACGCACGCCGTTGATGCCCGTCGGATCTCCGTTCGGATCCGCGACGCACTCGGTGGGCAAGCCATCCGTGGCCAGCAGCGCGACGACCTTGTGATCCGGATGCGCGCTCGCCCAAGTGCTGGCGGCCCGGATCGCGCCCTGCAACGCAGGCTCGGTGGGCGTGTCCCCGAACGGCATTTGTTGATTGATGGAAGCCAGCAAGCCCTGCGAGCTACCCGGCAACACAGCGATGTTGACGGCGGGCGCGGCATAACTCGCGACGTCACACGAGGTCGGGTGCAGGCAAATCGAGGTTGGGTTGAACGCGCGACACGTTCCAAGATCCATGCCGCCGCTGCGACAAGCAGTACCGGCGACCGGGCAGGAGTAGTCCGTATTGCCGCTGCATTCGTTGAAGGGCACGCAGGAAACGCCGGCCCCGCACTCGGACGAGTTGTGGCAAAGGGTCAGCTTCCCTGACGGCGGGTAACAATACGTTAGCGGCACGCAAGGACCCACGTCTTCGCCAGCCGCAGTCACGCATTCACTCGAACTCCCGCAACCAAAGATGCCGGGCCCGGCCGTCTGACAGAACTTCAGAAAGCAGGGGCCGTGAGTGCCGCACTCAGCGTCGCTGGTGCAACTGTCGGGCACGCCGGCGGCCGTAAGCGGGAAATATTGAATTCCGACACCAATACCGGCCGACGCTTGATCGCCCAAGAACGTGGTCAACGCCTGCTTCACCGCTGCCCATTTGGTCGGCGCATTGGCGGCGGCTGAAGTCTGATCGAGCATGGAGCTCGAAATGTCGAGCATCACGTAGATGTCGAGCGGCACGAGCTGCCCGTTCTGCGTGGTTTCCGCGCAGGCGTTGTCCACGGTGCCAGATCCGGTTCCGGCCGTCATCACATCGCCCAGATTCACACCCGTGCCGGCGCTCGCACCGCTGCTCGAGCTTGCACCACCGTAACTCGAAGTCGCACTGGCTCCGCCCGAAGCGTTCCCGCTACTCACGTGCGTCGAACTGCCGCACCCGAGGACACAGAGCGGGAGTGCCAATGCAACTCTGCACAACGCTACCGTCGGCCGCATCACTCCATTAAACCACGATCCGCCGGTCCCCGAAAGCGCGGCTGGCGCTCGAGCCGAGCCGAGCAAGCGCCTTCTGTTCAGGCGTCGTCGAAGACCCGGTCCGAGCTGTCGGGCGTTCACACGAGAGTAGAAAGTTCTCGACCCCGTACGCACTGAAAAGCCTTTTGCGAGCCGCCGGAAAGCGCGCGCGGCCTTCTGGAAACTCGAGGGTGCGCTTCAAAATGCAGAGATTCGTTGCGCATTTCGCGTGCGCGAGGGAAAGAGCGAGCGTACGCTCGCCGCCTCAAAAACCTGGAGCCACCCATGCAGATCGCGAGTCAAAAAGTCATCACCATCGAGTACACGCTGAAGGACGAGTCCGGGGAACTCCTCGACAGCTCGGAGCACGATGGACCGCTCAGTTACCTGCACGGATTCGGCAACATCGTCCCCGGGCTGGAGCAGGCCCTCGAGGGCAAGTCTGCCGGCGACTCCTTGAAGGTTGTGGTGGCACCAGAAGACGCCTACGGAGAGCGCGACGAAGAACTGCTGCAATCGCTGCCCCGAGAGCGGTTTCCGGACGGTGACATCGAGGTCGGGATGCGTTTCCGGGGTGAGTCGGACGGCGGTGCCCGTGTGCTCACCGTAGTCTCCGTCGATGAAAAGAGTGTAACGATCGACGCCAACCACCCCCTGGCAGGGCGCACGCTGTCGTTCGACGTCACCGTTCGGGACGTGCGTGAAGCGACAGCTGAGGAGCTCGAGCACGGGCACGTGCACGACGGGGACCATCATCACGATCACGACGACGATCACGACCACGACCACGACCATCACCACTGAGATGTGAGCGCTGCCCGCCCCCGCCGATGCGCGGGGGTGAGGCGGGATCGCAAGAACCAGAGGGGATGGGCGGTGGAGCGCGAGGGGGCGCGCGCGGCGCACTAGATCGAATACTTCAGCACCGGCAACGCTGAGCGCGTCGCGGCGGTCACGCGTTCGACCATATCAGCGAGGGTCGTGCTTTCGAGCACCTGAACCGACGCCGCATGTGCTTCCCTCAAGACCAAACGCACGCCGCAGGATTCTTCCTGCGGACACTCGGCACAACGCTGGTAGGCCGTGCGACTCAGGCAAGGAACCGGAGCAATCGGGCCATCGAGCACGCGCAACACGGAGGCGACCGTGATGGTGTCAGGGCTTTTGGCGAGCAAATAGCCGCCACCACGCCCTTTCCTGCTCTGCAGGATGCCGTGCTGCTTCAATTCGCCAAGGATGAGCTCCAAGAACTTCCGCGGAATGCGCTCTTGCTCGGCGATGTCCGCGATCAGCACCGGCTCGCCTGCCTGAGACAGAGCGAGCCGACACAACGCCTTGAGGGCGTACTTGGTTTTCATCGTGATCATGCGGATCGGCCTCGGGTTTCTGCGCGAACGGCCCTTTTTACGCCCGCCCTGGCGAGGCGGGGAAGCCATTTTCCAGAAATGGCGCGCCCCAGGCCACGCGCAAGCTCAGCGGTTCGGCTGCGGGGTTAGGCGGAGATACGGGCGAATCGCACGGTAGCCCTTGGGAAAGCGCGTCGCCAACTCCGCGGGGTCCTGCAACGCCGGGACGATCACCACGTCATCTCCGTCTTTCCAATCGACGGGCGTTGCGACCTTGTAGTTGTCGGTGAGCTGGAGCGAATCGATGACGCGCAGGATTTCCTGAAAATTGCGGCCCGTGCTCGCCGGGTAGGTGATGACCGCGCGGATCTTCTTGTTGGGGTCTATGAAGAACACCGAGCGAACCGTGAGCGTATCGTTCGCTTCCGGGTGAATCATGTCGTAGAGCCGCGCGACCTTACGGTCGGAGTCGCCCAGAATGGGGTACTCGAGGTGCGCGCTCTGCGTCTCTTCGATGTCCCCGATCCAGCGCTTGTGGCTCTCCACATCGTCCACGCTGACCGCGATCATCTTCACGCCGCGCTTCTCGAACTCCTGCTTCAGGTTGGCGGCGCGGCCGAGCTCAGTCGTGCACACCGGCGTGAAGTCTTTCGGGTGCGAGAAGAGAATGCCCCAGCTTTGCCCCAGCCACTCGTGAAAGCGAATCCGGCCGTGGGTGGAATCTTGTTCGAAGTCGGGTGTGATGCTGCCAATGTGAAGCGACATGCGGATCTCCTCTGACCTGTAGAGAAACGCCACGCAGCGGGGCGCGCGTCCTCTCGGACCAATTTGGTGGATTTTCCGTATAATGCTCGAGACCTGGCGACGCAAGCCGACCACTTCGAGTCGGGCGGGGTGCTCGTCGAGCGCGGTTTGCCTTCGCCCTTTGCCCGAGGCAGGCTCGCCCGATGTTGCTCGACGAACTCAAGGCACGGATGTTCAAGGCCATGAAAGCCGGCGAGATCCTCGAGAAAGAGATCCTGCGCGTGGCGCTCGGCGAAATCACGACGGAGGCCGCGCGCCCAGGCCGCACGGGCTCGGACGACGAAGCACGCGCGATTTTGCGCAAGCTCATCAAGTCGAACGAAGAAACGAGTCTCTCGTCGGAGGACGTGGAGAAGAAAGCCACGCTCGCCCGCGAAAATCAGATCCTAGCTGAGTTTTTGCCGAAGGCGTTGAGCGAAGACGACGTCGTGGCCGCGCTCGCCCCCATCAGCGACGCACTTCGAGCGGCTGGCAACGACGGGCAAGCCACGGGCCTTGCCATGAAACACCTTCGTGCGACGTCCGCCAACGTCGACGGCAAGATCGTCACACGCGCCGTTCAGCGGCTGCGCGCGCCCGGCTGAGCAACGCTCGCCCGCGCTCCCCAGCCGCGGGCGCGGCGTCGACTCTCGCTACGCCGCTCATCCTTCTCGACATCTCCAACACGTGGAGCCAGGCGACGCTCACAGCGCGCCCCTGGCGGTGTTGGGATGCTCGCGAGTAGTGCCGCCGAAAGCGCGCGACGCGACGCGACGTCCATCGATTCGAAGCTCAAGCCGAGCAGGCGCGTGTACTCGCCGTGCCGGCGTCCGTGCACGACGCGCGCGACCGTGGCCTCCGCGTCGACCCAGCGACCGTCTGGGCCAGCGAACGAAATGAACACGCGCTCGCCCGTCAAGACCGGGTCAGCAGGGCCAACGAGCGCGCCGCCCGGGGAAAAATCGACGATCTGGTCCGCGACCAGACGGAAATCTCGTTCTCGGACCACCTGACACCGAACTCTGGCAGAGCGGCGAGCGGGGCGACGAAGCGGACGGTGGGCACGCGGCATGAAGGGAGCCTCCAGGGGTTCGGTATCGAAATGGTACGAAGTCCCTTTCGGCGGGGCCAAATTCTGGCGCCGTCACACTGGCGGGCACGTGGTGGGCGAAGAGAGCGGGGGCGACCGAATCCGTCAGCTAGGCCCCTTTCGACGGAAAAGTGAAGACAGGGCGACCCTGACGGGTGACAGCGCGGACCGCATGGGCGCGTGAGCCCGTGATTCTTGGGCGCCGCCGACCCGAAGGCGTAGTATATT
>JAEUAF010000268.1 GCA_019695485.1 Sorangium sp. | reverse complement strand
GCGCAGGGCGGAGTCGCGCAAGGCGGAGCCGCGCAAGGCGGCGGCGCAGGGGCTGCGGGCGGAGGCACTGCTGGCACTGGATCTGGTGCTGGCTGCGGGCTCCGTATCAACGAGCTCCAGGTCGCGGGTGCGGACGGCGCCGCGGACGAGTTCGTCGAGCTTTACAACTCGTGCGCCACCTCGCTCACCCTGACGAACTACGCAGTGGTGTATCGGGCGACGACAGGGACCGTAGACGTGACGGCCTTCACCTTCGCGAGCGGTGACACGCTGGCGGGGCACGGCTTCTTGGTTTTGGGCGGCGTCGCGTTTTCCGGGACGAAATTCGGGAGTTTGAGTGGCGGAAGTACGGGGCTACTGGCTGCCGTCGGTGGTGGCGTGGCGATCCGCAATGCGGACGGCATCGTCGATTCCGTGGGGTACGGCAATGCGACGAACGCGTTCGTCGAGGGCACGCCCGCAGTGGCGCCGACGACCGGAACCTCGATTGGGCGCGTGCCAGACGGCGCCGACCAAAACGCGAATTGGACCGACTTCCACTCCGGTGTTCCCTCGCCAGGTGCCGCCAATCAGTGAGCTGAAAACCGATCGGCGCTAGGGCTTGCGGCGCCGCGATCGAGTGGCGACCTTTGGCGCTCTGCGAGCAGGCGGCGTGTGATCACGACGTGACCCATCGCTGCGCTCAGTACCATCACGCCCGGCAGCCAGACGTACGGAAAGTACGCGACCCAGGTGTTCAGCTCGCTGTCGCCAAACGCGCGCACCAGGGGCGTCGCGGCTACCGCAATCACGATGATGACGAGCAACAGCGCGCTCGCCATTACGTTCCAGGCCGCGACTACGGAGCGCGGCACGCGAAAGTGACGCACGCATATCGCTAAGATCAGCGCCGACAGACCGCTCAAAATGTCGAAGTTCTTACCCGAAAAGGACATGACGTTGGGCATCAGCCCCTCCAGCGCTGCTTCGTGCATAATGAGCTCGAGCGGCAGGCGGAACGACTGCCAACCGACCAAGACCCATAGCGGTAGCCCCGCGAGCTCTGCACCGAGGGGCGAAAGGCCGAGGCCCACGCCGAGCGCCACGCTGGCAACGGCCGCAGCCATTAGCGGCGGAGGCTTCAAGTCAAAGCGAGCCAAGATGCCGCTCAAAGCCGCCAGCGCGAGGAGCCCCATCCAGCCAAACGCGCCGACCCCCGCGTAGAAGAGGCGCCGCCGCCGAGCCGCCGCGTCGCCTCGCGGAGCACTGCGGTCTACCGCCCAAAGAAACATCGCAGCGAGCGCCACTGCGATCAGAGATAGGCCACCGGCAACCACGGGTGAGCTAGGCATGCCTCACACGCTACTTTACTTTTTAATAGTTGCAACTGGATATTATGGTAGTACCAAGCGTGGCCGAAAACAGGAAGAGTTACAGGCAGTTCTGTGGCGTGGCTCGCGCTCTCGACCGTCTCGGTGAGCGTTGGACGCTGCTCATTGTGCGCAATCTGCTGTTGGGCCCGCGGCGCTACTCCGACTTTCTAGAAGAGCTGCCGGGGATCACGACGAACTTGCTCGCGAAGCGCTTGCGCGAGATGTCCGCGACCGGATTGATTCAACGCGTCGCGGGCGCGGGCGCCTTGCGGGGCCCTGCGTACGAACTCACCGCGCTGGGGGCTGCACTCGAGCCTGTCGTGATGGAACTCGGGCGTTGGGGCGGGCGCTTCCTCGACAAGCCGGCCAAGGGCGACACGCTCAATATCGGGTGGGCTTTGCTGTCCTTGAAGCGCCGTTATCTGGGTGGCCAAAGTTTGACGGCGGGCTTTCGCATTGGTGAGCGAGCGTTCGAGTTGTCGCTGCGCCCGTCGTACCTGGCTGTGACAGAGCACGAGCCGTTACATGTCGATATCTGGGTCGAAGGTCCGCTCGGGGCTTTTCAGCGCTGGCTCCTGCGCGGGGAGCCAGCACAAGCGCTTCGCGACAAGAAGGCTCTCACTGTGCATGGCGATGATCGCGCCTGGCAGATTCTCACGGCTTCCTTTGCTCCTCCGCCGCGCGCGGCATGACCTCGCTGCTCGCGGCCGGCTTTGACGAGAACAACGCGCGTCCTCAGGAGTACATGGCGGGCGTGAGACTCGCTTCGCTGTTTTGGCGGCGGCGTAGCGGAATCTCCATTTCGATGCGAACCAGAGCCCCATTGCGAAACACCTCGAGGTCGAAGTTTTCACCGCTCGCGTCGTGGGCGCTCAAGAACTCGATGAAGGTCTTGGTGGCCACGCCGTTGAGGGACAGGACGATGTCGCCGTAGCGGAGCCCAGACTGATCGGCGGGGCTGCCCGGTACGATGCCGAGGATCGGGACTCCGCCGAGGATGTTGGCGATGGCTTGAATTTCACGGGGGCTTTTCATTCGAGTTGACCTTGTTGCAGGCGCGAAACACAGGGTGTCAGCGGCGTTCAGAGCCCTACCTCTACAGGAATCGTGCCAGCTGCCAGGTCTGCCTATTTGTCCAATAGATACATATAATTGGCTGGGGTAGCGGCGGCGGCTGTTTTGCGCCCAACCGTCTCGCTTCGAGATCCTTTCGGTCTCTGGTCGAGACTCCTTTCACGCTTACTCACGCCGAGGCCCGCGGCTATGGTGCGGCGGTTCGTTCAGCCAAGCACAGAAGACAGAATGCCGACCCATCCTCTCGCAGGTAAACAAGCACCCCCCGAGCTTCTCATCGATCCGGCGCGCCTGCTCGCGGCCTACTACGGCGACACGCCGGACGTCGGCGTTCCCGAGCAGCGCGTGAGTTTCGGTACGAGCGGCCACCGCGGTTCACCACTTCATCGAGCGTTCAACGAGGCGCACATCCTCGCCGTGACGCAGGCCATCTGCGACTACCGAAAACAAGCGGGCACTACTGGCCCACTCTTCCTTGGCAAGGATACACACGCCGTGTCCGGGCCCGCCGAGCGCACTGCGCTCGAAGTTCTGGCCGCAAACGGCGTCGAGACGATGCTGCAGGCGGGCGACGGCTTCACGCCCACCCCGGTCGTGTCGCGCGCCATCCTCAGCTACAACCGCGGAAAATCGACGGGGCTCGCTGACGGCGTGCTGGTAACTCCTTCGCACAACCCGCCCGAAGACGGCGGTTTCAAATACAACCCAACCAATGGCGGCCCCGCCGACACCGACGTCACGAGTTGGATCGAGGATCGCGCCAACGCGCTGCTTGCGGCTGGGTGCCGCGATGTGCGGCGCGTGACACTCGAAGTTGCGCAGAAGGCGGCGACGACGCACGAGATCGACTTCATCGGTCCCTACGTGGATGAGCTCGACCAGGTCTTGGACATGGCCGCCATCCGGGACTCGAAGGTGCGCATCGGCGTCGATCCTTTGGGTGGAGCGGCGGTCTACTACTGGTCCCGAATCGCCGAGCGCTGGGGACTCGAACTCAGCGTCGTGAACCCGGTCGTCGATCCGCGGTTCGCGTTCATGACGCTCGACCACGACGGCAAGATTCGGATGGATTGCTCGAGCGCCTACGCCATGACCAACCTCGTGGCGTTGAAGGATCGCTACGACGTCGCGTTCGGCAACGACACCGACGCGGACCGGCACGGCATCGTCGCGCCGTCAGTCGGGCTGCTGAACCCGAACCACTACCTTGCTGTCGCGATAAATTACCTGTTCCAGCATCGTCCCGCCTGGGCAAGCGCGGCGCGCGTGGGCAAAACGCTGGTGAGTAGTGGGCTCATCGATCGCGTTTCGGCCGCACTTGGCCGACAGGTGGCCGAGGTGCCGGTAGGCTTCAAGTGGTTCGTGCCCGGGCTGATGTCGGGGACCCTGGCCTTTGGTGGCGAAGAAAGCGCCGGGGCGAGTTTCCTTCGTCGCGAAGGCGGACCCTGGACCACTGACAAGGACGGGCTAATTCTGGGCTTGCTTGCCGCCGAGATCACCGCTGTGAGCGGGCGTGATCCGGGCCTTCACTATCAGGAGTTAGCAGCCAAGTTCGGGACCCCCTACTACACGCGGCTCGACGCGCCTGCGACTCCGGCCGAGAAGGCGCGTCTCAAGCGGCTTTCCCCGGCATCGGTGAGCGCGTCCTCGCTCGCCGGCGAGCCGATCGGCGCGCGCCTGACCGAAGCGCCCGCGGGCGGTGCAATCGGCGGGCTCAAGGTCGTGGCTGAGAACGGTTGGTTTGCAGCGCGCCCTTCCGGAACCGAGAACGTCTACAAGATCTACGCGGAAAGCTTTCTAGGGCCCGAGCACCTCGCGCGGATCGTGGCGGAGGCCCAGGCCATCGTAGCCAGCGCGCTCGCCTGAAGCGCGCGGCCCTCGAGCGGGTGGCGTCGCACGGCGATGCTTGCTAGTGGGTGCGGCCGGGAAAAGCCGCCATGAGCGTTCAAGCCTTTATTCTTCGTAACGAGCCGGAGCCAGCGCTTCGGGTCGCCGGGCTCGGCCTGGTCGAACGTTGGCAGAAATCGCTGGCTGCTCACGGCGTTTCATCGACCACCCCGATCAGCGCGGCCGAGCTTCCGGCGCGGCTCGCGGCAGCGTCGGGCCCCGTCATCATTGCTTGGGGTGATTGGGTCGCCGAGCACCTCGCCTTGGAGGCGTTCGTTGAAAGCGCGGGGACGACCGGCGAGTCGGAGTTTCGAACCCTGGGCGTGAACGGATCGCGTGAGTTCTTGCCGCTGATCGTGCTCGGCCAGCGCGTGGCGGTGAGTGCGCGTGAGCTCGACGTCGCTGCCTGGCGCGAGACGGCGAGCGCGGTGGCAGAGCTCGAGGGCGTGGCAGCGACCGATCACACTCACGCAGAAGTGCCCGAGGCTTACTGCTCGCGGGTCACCGATCGAGCTCAGGCAAAGCGCGCGAGCTTTCGACTTTTAGAGCGGCTGCGCTGGAGACCAGGCGGCTTGGTAGCCAAGTACCTGAACCGTCCGATTTCCATTCGTCTCAGCTATTTGCTGGTCGACACGCGGATCACGCCCAACCAAACGACGCTCTTCGCGTTTCTGGTGGGGGCGATTGGCGTCGTGTTCGTGTTTCTTGGTGGCTACCAGAACACCGTGATTGGGACTGCGCTGATGCAGGCCAATTCGGTGATCGACGGCATCGACGGCGAGCTCGCGCGTGTTCGCCACCAGAACTCGGAGTATGGCGCCAATCTGGACTCGGTGTGCGACGAGATCCTGAACGCCGCCCTGCTGATCGGCGTCGGCTATAACCTCACGACCTTCGTGCATCATTCGCCGCTCTACCTGGCGCTCGGCGTGTTCTCTGGCGTCGTCTCGTTCTTCTACGCATCCGTGCATTGGCACTGCAAGTGGCGCCATGGGCTCGGCTTCTACTGGTGGTTCGAGGCCTACAAGCCGCGACGTCAGGTCCAGCGCAGCACGTCCAAGTGGAGCTACCTGAAGAAGCTCACGATGAAGGAATCCCACTTGCTGTTCTTCCTGCTCGCGGCCATTTTTGGCTTCTTGGAGGGGATGTTGTGGGTGTTCAGTGCGGTGAGCGCGCTCGTCGTCACGCTGTTCATCATTCACATCCCGATCAAGCGCGCTCGCTGGTAGCTCCGCAGCGGGGCGGGCGTTGGTTCACGCGGCGCACACGAAGTCTCGTCCTTCAAGGAACCCCAGGCTGCTGAGCGCTTGCCTCACTTCCGCCCGCGGCACGGCGCCCGCGACGGAGGCCACGATACGGGTCGGGCGGGGACGCAGCGCTGCCAGTGCCGCTCGCGAGATGACCGGCGCACCCGCGATGGTTTGTCCGAGGCGACCTGGGTGAAGCTCGACGATATGGCTCGGGCGTTTGCCGTGGAGCGCAAGGGCGCGGCACAGCGTGCGGCCAGTGTCGCCGTAGCCCCACAAGACGTAGTGGTCGCTCTGCCCGAGCCAATCTGCAGCGAGGAAGTGGGCTTTGCACGTCACGAAGCGCGCCAGGTCGTAGACCGGGTCCGTGCGGGACAAACGCGTCTTTTCGTCCCTCCAATACAGCAAGGTCTTTGCCACGGTGCCGATGCGATGGCCGTTCGCCCAGAGTCGTAGCAAGAGATCATAGTCTTCGGGCCAGCCCTGGTCTCGATAGCGGAAGGCGCAGAGCGTCTCGCGGCGAACGAAGAGCGACGGGTGGGCAAGGGGACATTCGACGAACCGATCACGTTGGAGGTCGTCGCTGCTCGTCAGCGAGTTGAGCCAGCTCTCGTAGGCGAGGCGCCCCGCGCTTTTGTTGCGTCGCGGGAAGATTCGGATATGGCAGCCCACAGCGCAGAGCTCCGGCGCGGCTGCGAGCGCTGCGCGCTGAAGCAGCAGCCGCTCGGGGTGCATCAAATCGTCGGCGTCCATGCGTGCAACGAACCGACCGCGGCATTCCGCGAGCCCTGCGTTTAGCGTCGCCACGATGCCGGCGTGGGGGCGGGCGATCGTACGCATCCGAGGATCGAGGGCGGCGACCGTTGCCATCAATTCGCGGGTTCCGTCGGTGGAGCCGTCGTCCACCATCACGCACTCCCAGTCCTGGTGGGCCTGGCGCTGGAGGCTGCGGAGGGTCGCGCCGAGCGTGGCCGCGGCGTTGTACGCGGGGAGCAAGACCGAGATCTCGGGAGCTAGCGAGGGCAAGCGCGGCGTGGGCATCATTCGTCGTGGCGCCAAGCTGCGGGGCCGCTGAATGCGTGCATCCCCGTCTCAGGGGCTAGGGCTCGCATCCAGGTCCCACGCGCGGAGCTCCGCCTGGGGATCCACGGGTTGATAGCGCCCGTCTCGGTTCCGTTCGATGCGCGCCGCCGCCACCGCCGGGTCGTGTGTGAACAGGAGGTAACTCTTGGCCTCGCTGAGCCCGCCGAAAAGTGCCGCCTTCTCGTCGATCAATTGCTCGGGAAAGCGGTCGTAGCCCATGCTCATTGGAACGTGCACCCAGGCCGTGCCGGGCACGAGATCGGCACAAAAGAAGGCCGATCCCTGCGCACCGACGACGCTGGTCTGAAGCATCCCCACGGTATGGCCCTGCGTCTCAGTGACGCGAAAGTGCTCCCCCAGCAGCCGCGTGAACTCCTCACTCGAGGCCACGAGCTCGAGGCGGCCACTCGCGGCGAGCAGACCGGGCAGTTCAGGAATGAACGACGCCCGGTCCCGTGGGTGCGGCGCGAGTGCGCGATCGAATGCAGCTTTGCCCACTACGAAACGCGCCCGCGGAAATAAGAGGCGAGGTGGAGCGCCTTCGGCGTAGGGCGCGAGGAGCCCGCCCGCGTGGTCGAAATGAAGGTGACTCAGCACGATCACATCGATGTCGTCCGGGTCGAGGCCCAGCGCGTGCAGTGAGTCGCAGAGCACGTGTTCGGCTTCGACGACGCCGTAGCGCTCACGCAATTCGGGTGCGAAAAAGCTGCCAATGCCGGTCTCGAGCAAGACTCGTCGGACGCCGTCCTCCACCAAGAATGCGCGGCAGGCCAGGGCGATCCGGCCGAGCTCGTCGGGCTCAGCGAAGCGCTTCCACAGCGCGCGTGGGGCGTTACCGAACATCGCGCCCCCGTCGAGGCGCTGCGAGTTGCCGAGGACAGAACTGACTTTCAACATGATGGAAGCCTCATGTAGCTCTGCTGAGCGGGGCCGGCCTGGTTTTTGTCGCTGCTGAGCGGGTAGCAAGCGGTGCTTTGGAGCCCGCCGCTGCGAGTGATAAGGGATAGCTCATGCCCGAGACGATCTTCAGCAAGATCTTGCGCAACGAAATTCCGAGTCACAAGGTATACGAAGACGAGCGCGTCTTCGCGTTCTTGGATATCAATCCCCTGAGCCGCGGGCATCTCCTCGTTATCCCGAAGGAACCTGCGGTCACACTGGACGAGCTCTCGGACGACTCTGCCGCCGCGTTAGGGCGCGTGTTGCCACGCCTGTGCCGTGCCGTGCAGCGTGTTTCAGGCGTTCTCGCCTACAACGTGCTGCAGAACAATGGTTCCGCGGCGCACCA
The DNA here is from genome assembly GCA_019695485.1 of Sorangium sp. Lineage (GTDB taxonomy): Bacteria > Myxococcota_A > Polyangia > Polyangiales > Polyangiaceae > PMG-095. The sequence continues at coordinate 1,368 of JAEUAF010000268.1, read as the reverse complement.
GGCGGTCGGTCACGTCCACTTCCACATCATCCCGAAGCCCGGCGACGAGAGCGGGCTAGGAATTCGTTGGCCCACGGGCAAGCTTTCGCCGGCAGACGGCAGCGCGCTCGCCGAAGCCTTGCGCGCTGCCCTGGAGTAGAGCGCTCAGGCTGAAGCTTAGCGTCCGCGGCGCGCGCGGTAGCGCGCGATGAGCGCGTTCGTCGAGCTGTCGTGGCTGAGCTCGGGCGTGGTGGTTGCCAAGAGCTCCGCGGCCACGCGCTTGGCCAGAACTTTCCCGAGCTCGACGCCCCACTGATCGAACGAGTTGATGCCCCAAAGGCTGCCCTGCACGAACACCTTGTGCTCGTAGAGGGCCACCAGGCGTCCCAGCATGGCGGGGGTGAGCTCGTCAGCCAGCAGCGTGTTCGTCGGGCGATTACCCGGGAAGACGCGATGCGGCACGAGCTCGGCGCGAGTGCCTTCGCGGGCGACTTCCTCGGCGGTCTTGCCGAACGCGAGGGCTTCGGTCTGGGCAAAGAGGTTCGACATCAAGTGGTCGTGATGCGACGAGAGTGGGTTCAAGCTGCGCGAGAAGCCGATGAAATCGCACGGGATGAGCTTCGTGCCTTGGTGAATGAGCTGGTAGAAGGCGTGCTGCCCGTTGGTGCCCGGCTGACCCCAAATGATGGGGCCTGTTTCGTAGCCGAGCTCGTGACCGTCACTGCCCACTCGCTTGCCGTTGCTCTCCATGTCGAGCTGCTGCAGGTACGCAGGGAAGCGCGCGAGGTATTGGTCGTACGGCAGTACGGCGTGTGAGGCGGCGCCGAAGAAGTTATTGTACCAGACGCCGAGTAGCCCCAAGAGAACGGGCAGATTGTGGAGCAGCGGCGCCGTGCGGAAGTGCTCGTCCATCTCGTGAAAGCCCGCCAGCATGTCGAAGAAATGCTGCGGGCCGATGGCGAGCATGAGCGACAGACCGATGGCGGACGTGTACGAATAACGGCCCCCTACCCAGTCCCAGAACCCGAACATGTTCGCCGTGTCGATACCGAATTTCGATACCTCGGCCGCGTTGGTGCTGACGGCCACGAAGTGCTTGGTGACGGCAGCGTCGCTTCCGAGCCGCCCCACGAGCCAAGCGCGCGCGCTCTGTGCGTTGGTCAGAGTTTCGAGGGTCGTAAATGTCTTCGAGCAAATGATGAACAGCGTCTCTTCTGCGTCGAGGTCACGCACGGCCTCCGCCAGGTCGGTGCCGTCGATGTTCGACACGAATAGGCAGCGAATCCCGCGGTCGCTGTAGTGGCGAAGCGCCTCGTAGGCCATCACTGGGCCGAGATCCGAGCCGCCGATGCCGATATTCACGACGTTACGAATGCGCTTGCCCGTGTG
>JAEUAF010000162.1 GCA_019695485.1 Sorangium sp. | reverse complement strand
ACCTCGGAAACCTCCGACTCATTGAGATCGAAGCTCGGCAACGGCGCCTCCGCCTCGGCCAGAGCTTTGGGCGGGCGACTCTTCGATCGGTTTTTGGCTTCCATAGAAACTCCTCCAACAGCAACGGCCGCTCCGGACGCCGACAAAGCCCGAGCCACCTCGCTCGCCACGCGTTCTTGCCCGTATCGCGCTTGCATTTCGGCGAATCCCGCCGCTTGCTCCCGCAACGGACGCAGCTCTCGCGCCGAAGCGCCGAGCTCGGCCGCGCGTGCGAAGAGTTTTTCCGCGCGGACAGCATCGCCACGGCGCAGCAAGGTCTCGCCGAGGCACCGAAATGGTTCCGGCGCGCTCGCGTCGAGCTTGCCGGCGGAAACGAACGTCGTCTGGGCCTCGTCGAGAAAGCCGGCAGCGAGATACATCTGCCCGACAGCGAGCATCACGCGAGCGTCGCGATGGTGCCAGGTCTCCGCGCTCGCTCCGACCTCACGCACCCATTCTCTTTTTTTTGTCGCACTGAGACGACCACAGATCGCAAGGGTTGCGTCGGCGTTGGGATTGCTTCGCCAGCTGGCGAGAAGATCCTCGAGCGCGCCCATCGGCCCCTTAGAATACCCAGAGATGGCGCGATCTTAGGCAAGATTCGCAGCCGGCTCGAGAAACTTGGAGGAGCGCCTGCGCCGGTGTCGCAGACGCTGCCGAACCGGCGTCCGGCCTGTTTCGAAACGATCACGAGGATGGCGCAACGCCCGAACCGCAGCCAAAGTGCGGAGCCGGAACCGAACCCGACTAGCCGTCGCTGAAAATCCGTGGCAGCGCTCGCGTTCTTCCTCCGCTCCCGTGTGCTCCGATGTGTGGCGTATTCGGTATCTTCAATCACCCAGAGGCAGCAAACCTCGCCTACCTCGGCCTCCACGCGCTCCAGCATCGTGGTCAGGAGAGCGCGGGCATTGCGACGAGTGACGGCGATCAGCTGAGCCTGCACCGCGGGATGGGGCACGTCATCGACGTGTTCCCCCCCGAGCAGCTGGCCCGCCTGAAGGGCGACAATGCGATAGGTCACGTTCGCTATTCCACCGCCGGCGGCTCGATGCTGAAAAATGCGCAGCCGATCGCCGTGGAGTACTCGCGCGGCTCGATCGCCATCGGCCATAACGGCAATCTCACGAACGCCGACACCGTGCGCGAAAGCCTGGAGGCCCGCGGCTCCATCTTTCAGAGCACCAGCGACACCGAAGCCATCGTGCACCTCATCGCGATGAGCCAGCAAAAGTCGCCGGAGGATCGCATCGCCGACGCGCTCAGCCATGTGAAGGGCGCCTATTCCCTGTTGTGCCTGACGCCCACGTCGATGATCGCGGTCCGTGATCCGATGGGCTTCCGTCCGCTCTGCTTGGGTCGGATGCCGGGCGGCGGCGCCTACACCGTCGCCAGCGAGCCATCGAGCTTCGACTTGATCGGCGCCGAGTACATACGGGACATCGAGCCGGGTGAGCTCGTGGTGGTGACCAAGAGCGGCGTGAAGACGGCGCGGCCCTTCGCCGAGTCGGCGCGCAGCATGTGCATCTTCGAGTACGTATACTTCGCGCGCCCGGACTCCACGCTGGACGGCATCAGCGTCTACGAAGCGCGCAAGAATCTGGGCCGAAAACTGGCGCTAATCCACCCAGTGGAAGCGGACGTGGTCGTGCCGGTGCCCGACTCGGGCGTCCCCGCGACCATCGGCTATTCCGAAGCGTCCGGGATCCCCTTCGAGCTCGGCCTGATGCGCAGCCACTACGTGGGGCGCACTTTCATCGAGCCCCAGCAGAGCATTCGCCACTTCGGCGTGCGGCTGAAGCTCAATCCGATCAGCAGCGTGCTCAAAGGCAAGCGCGTGGTGATCGTCGACGACAGCCTGATTCGAGGCACGACCAGCCGCAAGATCGTGAAAATGGTGCGCGCCGCGGGTGCCACCGAGGTCCATATGCGGATCTCGAGCCCGCCCACCAAGTGGCCCTGCTACTACGGCATCGACACGCCGACACGCGCCGAGTTGATCGCGTCCACCCACAGCGTGGAAGAGATCAACCAGTACATCACCAGTGACACCTTGGCCTACCTGCCTCTCGAGGCGATGCATGAGGCGGTGCTGCAGGCGCGGCGCCCAGCGCTCGGCGCGAACGGCAATGGCAATGGCAATGGCAATGGCCACGCCCGCTCTCTGCCGGTGATTTCTGACCCGAAGCGCCTGGAGTCGTTCTGCCACGCCTGTTGGACCGGCGAGTACCCGGTCGAGTTCACGCCGCCGCCAAAGCAGCGGCAAATGCGCCTGCTCGATATTTAGTGGTACGCTGGCCGGGTAGGTCGCTTCCGTGCTCGAAGAGCTACCCGACGCAGTTTCGATTTACGAGGTGTCCCCGCGGGACGGCCTCCAAAATGAGGCTACGCCTATTCCCATCGAGGGGAAGCGCGAGATTGTGCTGGCGCTCGTGCGCGCCGGTCTGAAGCGCATCGAGCTCACGAGCTTCGTGTCGCCGCGCTGGGTTCCGCAGCTGGCCGACGCCGAAGAGCTGTCGCGCTCGCTGCCCGCGCCGGAGGGCGTGGTGTTCAGCGCCCTGTGCCCGAACGCCAAGGGCCTCGAGCGCGCGCGCGCCGTCGGGCTGCGCGAGGTCGCGGTTTTCCTTTCGGCTTCCGAGACGCACAACCGCAAGAACACGAACAAGACCATCGAGCAGTCGTTCGAAGCGTTCTCCGAGGTGGTGCCGGGCGCGCTCGCCGCAGGCATGCGTGTGCGCGCTTATGTCTCGACGGTTTGGGGTTGCCCTTATGAAGGCAGCGTCGCACCCGCGGTATCACTCGAAATCACGGAGCGCTTGCTCGAGCTCGGCTGTTACCAGGTGTCGCTCGGCGACACGATCGGCGTCGGCACGCCGCTGCAAACGCGCGAGCTCTTGAAGGGATTTCTTGCGGAAATCCCGGCTACCAAGCTGGCTCTGCACTTCCACGACACACGCGGCACGGCGCTCGCCAACGCGCTCATCGGGCTCGAGCTCGGTCTGCGCGATTTCGACGCCTCCGTGGCTGGTGTTGGCGGCTGCCCTTACGCACCCGGCGCCGCTGGCAACTTGGCGACTGAGGATCTGGTCTACATGCTCGAGGGCATGGGCGTGAAGACGGGCGTGAATCTCGACCTCTTGATCGAGGCGGGTCGCGTCGCGGAGCGTGTCATCGGCCATCGCTTGCCGGGCAAGGTGCACCAGGCCGGTCCACGTGTGCTGCGCACTGAATCGATGCGTCCGTAGCAGCGCCGCCTCGCGCAAAGGTGTTGCGCGCACGCGGCGCCCGTCCACGGCATGCTCGAGGGCTCAGCGCGCCGGCGCGCACTCGAGCGACGTGAAGTACACCTGCTGACTGCCGCTCGCCCAGCCCTCGAAGGTGACGCCGATCTTGCGCCCGGGGCCGACGACCAGCGCCGGATTGAGCGCGCCGTTCGAGCCCATGGTCAGCGTTTGTCTCGGCACCAGAACATTCAGATTGAGGTCCAAGATTTGCCAGTAAAGTTCGTAGCTCCCAAGCGGCCCGCGGGCGTCGTCCGCCCACACCACGAGCAGGCGATCCCCGAGCGAGAGCGCGGCTTGGGAGCGCGCCATGTGTGCGCCGCTGGTGATCGGGCGGGGCGCGGCGGTCAGGTTCGCATCTTCGTCGTATGCGGCTGCCCAAATGGCGTCACCACGCACGTCGCCGTTGGTGTCCCACAGCACGACAAAGCGATCGCCCACGAACTCCACGCTGAACGACTGCACGTCGAGCGCGAACGGCAGCGGCTTACTACCTGCAGCCGCGAGCGACGGCGAGAAGACCCGGAATCCCAATTGCGATCGATTGTTGACGTCGGAGGTGTAGACGAGCCCCACGCGGTGCTGGCCAATGCTGATCGCTGGGTACTCGACGACCGGATCGTCACCCACCAACAAAACGTTGCCACCGATCAAGGACCCATCGGGCGCCACGCGCTGACCAAAGATCTGCGAGCGATCCATGGGACCCGTGCCGCTGCCGCGGTCGTCGAAAGCGATCAGAAACTCGGACTGGTTCCACTTCAGGCTGGGGTGTAACGAGAAGTTTTCGCTGTTCGTCACGCGGGCAGCCGGGCGAAGCAGAGCGCCGGCAGCGCTGAATTGAGTGGCATAGACCTCGTAATTTCCGTCGAGGCGCGCGTCGCTCCAAGCCGTCGCCAGGTCTCGCCCGGACCAGGCGACGGGGCCAGCATAGGTGCTGGCATTGACGTCGGAGACCGGGGTCTCGAACAAGGCACTCCCTTTGGCGTCGATGCCTTTCAAGCGCGATTCGTGGCGCTGCTGCGTGACCGGATCGTCGTAAAGCCCCGTATAAGTGAAAACGAACGCGTCCGGCGTGGCCACCAGCCCGCCTTCATCACGCTGCGACCGAGCCGAATCGAGCGCCGAGACGCGCACGGGCGCTAGGGATGAGGTCTGGTAGCCGAAGCCGTTGTCGACGACCCCGTCGCAATCGTTGTCGATGCCATCGCACATCTCGGGGTTACCGGGGAACGACGCGGCGTTAGTGTCGTCACAGTCGTCGCCACAGGAACCGGGGGCACCCGGCGCAAAACCCGGGCGTGGGCTTTTGTGCTTGTCGCCATCCAGATCGAGCGCGAGCGGCCGATGGCGGCAGCCGAGCGTGTCTTCGCAGGTGTCCTCGGTGCAGGGGTCCGTGTCATCACACGAGACCGCTTTGACCTGACACTGATTTTGCTCGCAGATCGCTTGACCGCAGGCATTCGGCGGCCCGCAGTCAGCAGCGGTCGTGCAGTGCTGGACTGGCGCCACGCCACCCGTGCCAGTCATCCCGCCGGAAGAGCTCGACGTAAGAAGCTGCGAACGAGCCCCACACGCCACCAAGGAAAGACAAAATGCGGCGCTCGAACTGAGGGCCCTCACCACGCTCGCACACGTCATCCGGCTCTCACTCGCTCAGTTACAGACGCCATACCCTTGAATGTCCGTGTCCCCGCAAATCATGCCCGGCGGACACTCATCGGCTCCTTGAAAGGTGCAAAGCTTCGCACAGCGCCGACCCGCGTGAGCGCCAATTACGCAGATGTAGCCAGGCGCACAGCCGGCTGGGGAATCATCGCAAGGCTCACCTTGCACGCTCGTCCCGACTGGCAGGCACACCGCCCCAAACGTTTCGGCACCGCAGCCCTCGCCGAAAGGATGTTGCACGTACGGATAGCAGCCGGCGCCGGGCATGCACTGCGTGCCTGAAACGACGGGATCGCATTCGATGGTAGCCGGGGGCGGCTGTACCGCCGGACAACCGGGATCAGTAAAGGTGCCACCCGTTGCGCTCCCACCGCTGCCGCCGCTGCTCGCGCCTCCCCGACTCGAACCTCCGCCCAGGGTCGTCACGCTTCCACCGCTGGTACCGGAAGACCCGCCGGCGCCAGCGCCGCTCGAAACGCCGCCGATTGTTGGCCCTCCGAAGTCCGCCGCTTGCCCGCCGCAGGCGGAGACCCAACCGAGCCAGCAAATGCCCAAGCTTTTTCGCCACCCGTGCATGCGCCGCTAAGCATAGCGGAGGGATCGTCCGCTGTCCTCCTCGTGGGCGGAGCCGAGCACGGAAGTTCGGCTCCGAATCAGCGAGGCTCGCGACCAACGAGGGGCTTCCCGCGCGCGAACAGCGTGGTAAACGCCGGAGGGCATGGCCTATTTCATCCGGACGTTGGTGCTCGCATCGCTCGCTTGCGCGTGCAATCGAACCGAGACTGCGGAAGGCTCGCGCGCGGCGTCCCGCGCTGCCTTGCCCGCCGCGAGCGCGGCCGCCGAGCAGTCGCCAACGATCCAGCCACCCGCCGCTCAGCCAATCCC
>JAEUAF010000077.1 GCA_019695485.1 Sorangium sp. | reverse complement strand
GCGAGGGCGCTGGCCTGATGGCAGCTGCCGGCTTGACGCTCTCGTTGCCGACGTTGCTCGTCAGATCGGCAGCCGCTCGCGCGAGCGCGAGTGCACGATCATCGATGCCGGCGTCGCCAGCGAGTTCAGCTGCGCGCCGAATCCAGCGCACCGCTTCACGCACGTCCCCCTGAACACCGAAGATGCCTGCTGTTTCGAGCGCTGTTGCGACGACCTCGGGATCGTCCGGAAGCGGTTCTGGTAATGAAAGCGAAAGCGCAGGCGTGGTCATTCAGTCGTCTCCTCACACTCGAAGTCGAACGCGCGGAGCGTAGCGGAACGCCGCGCGCTAGGCGAATCTGGAAGGCCGCTTCTTTGGGGGCAGACGCCCCGCCGAGCGTGGCGCGAACATGAGCGACTTACGGCTGCACTGATTATTTCTCGCCTGCATTGAGCCGCACATCAAAGCGCCTGCACTATCCGTTTGGCTGGCCGCACGAGCGTCTCTGTTTCGGATTCGCATCGCGGCCCAGCTAGGCGGGCGCCGTGAGGAGAGGGCTGCTCTCCTCTAGGCTGGCGAGAAGCTCCTCGAGTGCGCGCCGACCATCCCGGAATACGGGCCAGCCATCACCAGGGAGCACCGCATCGATTCCTTCGATGGAAGACAGTCGCCTGAGGGACAATCGCGCTTCTCGCGGGTCCGAGAGTTTGGCCGCGGGCAACAGGTCGAGGGCGCCGCCGCGATGAGCTCGGATCAAATCGCCCGTGACCAACGTCGTGCCTTCGATCACGAGCGCGAGTTCCCCGGCCGTCTTCGAGCCGTGCAGCGCCATGACGGTCAGCCCTTCTAGGACCTCCGCGCCCGTGTCGAGCCAAGCGTCGCAACGCACTGGAAACGAGCCGCGCTCGGCGAATGGGCCGTACAGCTCTGCACCCGTCGCTTCGCGAAGCTCGAGCGCTGCGCGCGTGTGATCCGAATTCGTGATCACGATCTTTCGCACTCCGCCGAGCTCGTTCAGGCGACGCCGCTCGTGGTCACTGAGCGGCAAGGGATCGATCGCGACGTTGCCAGCGGGGCGAGTCCAGAGCACCGAATGAAAGTCGATGTTGCGAGCTTCGTCGAAGCGCGACCAACCGAACAGATTCGGGCGATGCAAGAGCTTCATGCGTTCGGCATACCACGCGCGTGCGGCCGGCTGGTGCGTGGCGATTCGGTGTCGTGCGAGTCACATTCGAGAGAATTGGCCAAAGTCTCGCGGGCGCCTGATCGTCCTCTGCTAGAGCACGCCGCGCCGTGCGAAAGTCACTCCCGCTTCCATTTAGGGGCACGAGTCTGGGTATCGTCGCTTGGTGTGCGCTCGGGCTGCAGGGCAGTTGTACCCGGCTCGAGGCCGCGGGCGACACCTTCGGCGCAGGCGGCGCTGTCGCGAACGGCGGTTCTGCCGAGGGGGGTGCTCCGACCGGGAGCGGGGGCCGATCGAACGGCGGGATGTCTGGTGCGAACGCGACGATGAGCCGCGGCGGCGCGGGCGGCGTCAGCGCCATGGCTGGCTTCGGCGGCGCGCCCGCCAGCGCCGGAGGTGTTGGCGGTGCGGACGACTGCCTCGATTCGAATGGCTTCCACGGACTTGGCTGCGGGACGTGCCCGTCGTCTGACATCGTGAGCCTCGAGAACGCCTGCACGGGCGCTACCTGCACGCCGTTCGATAACGCGGCGCGCCTGCCGCGTCTGCGACCTGACGGGAGCCTGCCGAGTCTGCCGCCGCTTGGGACTGGTGGCGCAAGTGGTGAGAACCTGGGCGGCGCCGGCGGCGAGGGCAGCGGTCTCGCGGGCGCCGCGTCCAACGGCGGGACGAGTGGCGCCGGCACATCGGGAGGTGCCACTGCGACGGCCGGGGCGAGTGGTAGCAGCGGGGCCGGCGTCGCGTTCACTTTAATCGCACAACCACCACCCGTCTTTACAACCACCAACTCGTCGGCAGCGAAGCCGTACTTGCAGCAGGTGGCGCAGCAGCTCGCGACGCAGAACGTGTCCGTGGTGTACACCGCGACGGGCTCGTGCGTCGGAGTGGACGCGATCGTCAACGCCACGCCGATGACGACTGGAGCTCTGCCAGCACCCGCGGCCGTCGCGACCTATTGGGACGGCCCAAGCAGCAGCGGCAAGGCGTGCGATCTACCACCGGCAGGCGTGAGCGCAGATCTAGGCATCTCCGACGTCTTTGCGCAGACCTGTCCGAGCTTCGAGCTCGCCAATTTGGACTCGCTCTCGGTGCGCGACACGCACGGCCCGATCCAAACCATGATCTTCGCCACGCCCGCCAACTCGAACCGGCTCGCGTTGAGCGCGCAGGCGGCATACCTCGTGTTCGGCTTCGGCGCAGACTCGGGGCTCGTCGACGAGAGCGGGCAGCCCCTCTGGAACGATGAGAACTTCATCTTTCAGCGCAGCGCGAGCTCCGGAACGCAAGCGCTCTTGGGCGCAGCGATCGGCGTTCCACCCGCTCGCTTTCGAGGGAAGCCCCACAAGTCTTCGGACGAGATGGCGGCCGACCTGCAGGATGCCGGGGCCGACGCCGCCAGCGCGGCCAAGGCGATCGGGATTTTGGCGGCGGACTACGTCGACAGCAAGAACTTGCGCGCACAGCTGCGCACGCTTGCGTTTCAGGACACCCACCAAGCATGCGCCGTCTATCCCGATTCGACCGCGACCGCTCACGACAAACAGAACGTGCGCGACGGACACTACCCATTGTGGGGGCCGCTGCATCTTCTGTATCGAGTCGCTGCCGACGGCAGCCCGGCGAACCCCGCCACTCGACAGCATGTGCTGGACGTCGTCGGCTATCTGGCAGGATCGAAGGCGTTACCCAACGGGGTGAACTTGCTCGACGTGTACGCACAGAGCGGCCTTGTGCCGGAATGTGCGATGCGCGTCACGCGCAGCAAAGATGGCGGAAACCTGGCGCCTTTCACGGCGAGCAGTCCGTGCGGCTGTTCGTTCGAGCTGAAGGCGAGCGGCGCCACGAGCTGTCGCCCGTGCAACGTGCAAGGTGACTGCGCAGCCGACGAGACCTGTTCGCTCGGCTACTGCGAGCGCTGAACACACGGCTCGGGACGGCCTTCGCCGCCACCGAAATGTCACCCGGAAGTAGTGGTGTTCCATGGCCAGCACGCAAAAGCTCGAGGCCGTGAGCGCCCACCCTCCAGCCTTCTCACCAAACATGGCAAACACCCATTCAGATCTGGTGCCGACCTTCGCCGGGTTCGACACGACGAGCGTTCGCTTGGGCCCGCTCGAACGCTATCGCCCGCTCTCGCGGCTCGGCAGAGGTGGCATGGCGGAGGTATTCCTCGCCTCGTGGGAGGTCGCGCCGAACGTGCTGCGCCCGGTCGTGATCAAGCGGCTGCACACCCACCTGAGTGACGACCCCTGCGCGACGCAGATGTTCCTCGATGAGGCGCGCCTGGCTTGCCGACTGGAACACGAACACGTCGTGCGCACCCTCGAGGCCGGCATCATCGACGGTTGCTGCTGCATCGTGATGGAGTATCTGGAAGGGCAGCCGCTGAACCGGTTTTTGCGGCGCGCCTACGAGCAAGGGAAGCTCTCTGTCGAGGCGGCCGTGTTCATCGCGGACGCGGTGCTCGACGCACTCGGCTACGCGCACGATGCGCGGGACTATCAGGGCAATGAGCTCCACATCGTGCATCGCGACGTGTCGCCGCACAATGTGTTCGTGACTGGCGAGGGCCTCGTGAAGGTGCTCGACTTCGGCATCGCCAAAGCGGCGATTCACGAAGGTCGCACCGCGACCGGCTTCATCAAGGGGAAGATCGGCTACATCGCACCGGAGCAGGCGCTCGGCACGGAGGTCGATCGCCGCACCGACGTATTTGCGACGGGTGTTCTGCTTTGGGAAGCCCTCACGGGCACGCGCCTGTTCAAGGGCGACTCGGAGGCTGCAACGCTAAATCTGACGCTTCAAGGCGAAATACCGCTGGCGTCGAGCCTTCGACCGGAGGTGCCGGCCGCGCTCGACGCGATTGTCCAAAAGGCGCTCGAGCGCAACCCGAAAAGGCGCTTCCCGTCGGCTCACGCGATGCGCGACAGTCTGCGCAGCGTGGCGTCAACGGAGTGCCTCTCGTACGATGCGCGCGCGCTGTGTCAGCTCATGACTGAGCTGTTTGCCGATGAGCTCTTCGAGCAACGCAGTCATGTGACGGCATCCCTGCGCAAAGCTGAAACTGCGCCACCCAGCACGAGTTATCGCGCGCCGAGCAGCACGAGCGCGATGGTGCTTTCCGCAGCCGTAGCCGTTCCCGATGCGGGCGAAAGCTTTCAGCGCGCAGTGATGGATCTGCGCGGCGGTCAGCGGCACTGGCTGCGGGCCGGTCTCGTCGCGGCGGGCTTCGCGTTTGGCGCGTTGGGGGTGACGCTTTATCGCGCCATGGCAAGCCTACGCACGCCTGCAGCGGCAGCTGCCACGCCGATCGCTGCCGAAAATCAGGAAGCGCCTGGCGCTCGTGCTCCCAGTCTGGCCCCGCCCTCCACAATCGCATCGGCATCCCTTTCACAGGCGGCGCCAACCGACGACGCGCTCGGCCCGCCGCTGGTGGTCGCAGCGCCGGTCGACACAGCGGAGCCGTCGCCGCTAGGAAACCCAGCGCACTCGCCGGTGCAGGCCTCGGCGAACCCCCCGCGCGGAGCGCGCGCTGCGAGCAAAGAAAGCAAAGCGCAAGCGGCCGCCTCGAGCGCGCGCGATGCGGCGCCATCCTACGGATTTTTGACCATCGACAGCGCGCCCTGGTCGCTCGTGAGTATAGACGGCAAGGCGCAGGGTCAGACGCCGCTCGTCGGGCTCAAGCTGCCCGCGGGTCCGCATAGCTTGCTCCTTCAAAACCCCGAGCTTCATCGAGAGGCGTCGTATACCGTAACCATTGAGCCGGGCGAGACGACCGCTCGTCGAATTGGGCTCGAGCAATGAGGGCGCCCGCAGTGGTTTTGATGGTGGCGGCGAGTGCGCTCGGGGCTCCACGGACAGTCTACGCGCAAGCGGCCGCTCGGTCGCCCACGGCTACGCTCGCGGCGGCCGAAAGAGCATACCAAGACGTCGATTTCGAGCAGGCATTCGCGCTTGGTTCCTCCGCGCTGTCGCGAGGCGGTGCGACGCTCGACGAGAGTGCGCGCCTTTACACGTTGCTCGGCGTGTCGGCCGCCGCGCTCGGCAAGACCGACGAGGCGCGGCGCTACTTCTGCGTGGCGATCGCCATCGATCCCGAACGCTCACTCGACCGCGGCCTCTCGCCGAAGATTCGCGCGCCCTACCTCGAAGCCCAAGGCGCGCTTTCTATGTACAAAAGAGCGCTTCTGCTCTCCGCCAAGCCGAAACCGGAGGCGCAGCGGCTCGCGATTCATCTCGAAGATCCGCTCGGTCTCGTGCGCCGGATTCAGGTGTTGACTAAAACGCTCCGCACCGCCGCGTTCAGCGAAAATTCCCTGGCCAAATCTGGCGCTGTGCCGGTGCCAGCAGCGCTGTGGCAAAGCGGCTTCGAGTATGTCGTGCGTGGCGTGGACGAAGCTGGCAACACGCTCTGCGAGCTCGGCACGGAGCCCGATCCCGTGCTCGTGTCGGGCGCCCACGGGGCTAGGGGGGCAGCGCCCGGCGAAGAGCCTGCTGCCTCCGGGAGAACGACGCTTTCCTGGTTGCCGTGGGCGCTCGGGTCGGGAGGTCTGGTCGCGCTCGCGGCTGGCGGATATTTTCAGGTGCGTCGCGAGCAGGCGGCGTCGAAGTGGAATAGCCCTAGCTGCGAGCATCCGGGGGCGACCCGCTGGCAACAGTGCGCGTCGGTGGACGACGATCGACGCCGTGCTCAAACGCTGGCGATTGGGTTTTCGGGGGCGGGTGGCGCGCTACTGGTGGGCGGCGCAATTACCTACTTTCTAACGCGCGGCTCGGGCAGCGCGGAACTCCGAACGTCGCAGTTTGCTTGCGGGACCACGGGCAGCCTGTGGAGCTGTTCGGGACAATTCTGAGTCCAAGCCTTCGTGGCAGGGCGAGCGTGTCCTCGGCGCGAACTTCGCTGCTGCCAGTTCAGCGTCAATTTCGCTGTGGGTCGGGCCTCGCTGGCTTCTACCCGAACCTCGTCGTACTTTCCCCGCCGAGATGAGCAGTCCGTCCCCCGCGTGTCGCCAACGCTTTGAAAGACTTTTTCGGCCACTGTTTGCCGCCGCGTGTGCGTGCTTGCTCGCGTCGGGGTGTCACACCAAGCCAAAAGACCCGGTGCTGGCCCAGGGCGCGGAGCTCTACGGTCGAATGTGCGCCGTGTGTCACGGTGCGAATGGGGAAGGTTACAAGGCCGACGAAGCCCCTCGCTTGGCACAACCGACGTTGCTCGGTAGCGCCAGCGATACGTTCCTGCGCACCGCAATTAGCTCAGGCCGGCAAGGCACGACCATGTCTGCCTGGGGAAAGCATCGCGGCGGTCCGCTCAGCCCGAACGAGGTGAACGCGATCATCAAATTCTTGCGGGGTTGGCAAAACGGTTCCCTGATCAAGCTCGACGAATCACCCGTTCGAGCCGATGCGTTGCGCGGTCAGCAAACGTTCAAAGCAGAATGCGCCACCTGTCATGGGGAGCGCGGGCGCGACGGCAAACAGATCCGGATCGGGAATCCCGATTTTCTGGCGAGCGCCAGCAACGGCTTCTTGCGCTACGCAATTCGCACGGGTCGTCCCCACACGGCCATGCACGCCTTCGGCGACAAGCTCAAACCCGAGGAGATCGACGGGATCATTCTGGCTTTACGCGGCTGGCAACAAGAGGTCGTCGCGCTGCCACAACCCGTCGTGCCGCCGCCAAGCATTCCCCCGCTGCCGCTGGGTCCTGTTCCGCTGAATCCGCGCGGCCCGGAACCGAAAGGCTTCACCGTTCATCCGGGGACGACCTCTGTGGATATCGTCAACGCGGAGCTCACGCGCGGCGCGAAGAT
>JAEUAF010000944.1 GCA_019695485.1 Sorangium sp. | reverse complement strand
CGGCATGTGCGAGCTGTTCGCCGCCATGCAGCGCGAGATTCTCGCGCGGCGCAGCGCCAAGGATGCACTCGGGTTCGGGGACTTGCTGCGATTGGCGCGCGACGCTTTGCGCGATCGCCCTGAACTCGCCGCCGAGGCGGGGAGCTCACTCGATCTGCTGCTCGTGGACGAGTTTCAAGACACGAGCGCCGTACAACGCGACCTCGTGCTCTTGCTCCGCGAGCGGCCCGAATCTGCCAGAAGACGCAGCCCGGGGGCGCTCCCGAGGGCCGCTGACTTACGCGAGCGCGGCCTCGTCGTGGTCGGCGACAGGAAGCAGTCCATTTACGCTTTTCGAGGCGCGGACGTCTCCGTCTACGCGAAGTTCGCGGCCGATCTGGGCGGGCGGGCGGTCGTCGAAGCGCTGGACTTGCGCGGCGTCGAGGTCGCCGACAGAAGCGTCGCCGACCTCTTCACGCTGCGCAAGAACTATCGCTCCGGAGCACAGATCTTGGACTTCGTGAACCGCGTGGCCCAAGCGGACTTCGCGGAGGCGCCCCGCCATTCTTTCGAAATCCGCTACATGCCTGACGAGGCCTTGGAAGCGCCACCCGAGCGCACGCAGAACCTCGGGCGGGTGACGCTCATCGCGGACGACGGCAGCTCGCCCGAGAACTCGGATTGGTTGACGGCGCACGCCCAGGGCCCGCTGCGTTCGGCGCTGGTCGCGGCAGGTTTTTGCTCATTCGCGCATGCAGAAGGCAGGCCATTCCGAGATCTCGCGCTGCTTGCCAGACGGCGCTCCACGCTGCCTTTGCTCGAGCTTTGCCTCGATCGTCTGCGAATCCCCTTCGTCGTTGCGGGCCGTGCGCTCTACGCCACGCCGGAGGTGCGCGACCTGGCCGCGCTGCTGCGCTTGACCCTGGACCCCTATGACCGTCACGCGTTGGCGGTCGTCGCGCGCGGTCCGCTAGGCGGGCTCTCGGATCGCGCGCTTGCCGAGCTCGCCCTACCAGGGAAGGGCTTGCTCGCGGTGAGCCGCTGGCCGACGCACGAGCTCACGGATCGCGCCGAGGTCGACCTCGCGCGGACGCTGACGGAGCGCCTCACCGAGCTCTGGGAGGTCGGACCGCGCCTCTCGCCGCGCGACATGTTGGCGTTCGCGGTGGAACGCTTTCAGCTCGAAGCCGTGCTCGGGAGCTTGCCGCGCGCTGCCGTGCGCTTCGGAAACGTGGGGCGCTTGCTCGAGATCGCGGCGCGACGCGGCGGAAGCCTGCCTCAGTTTTCGCGCTGGCTGGAGCGACAAATCGCGCTCGACGTGGATGAGAGCGAAGCCGCAACTTTTTCGGAGGACGACGACGCTGTGCGCCTACTCACGGTGCACGGCAGCAAAGGCCTCTCGTTCCCGGTCACCATCGTGCTCGACCTCGGCGCGAGCGAAGCGCCCCGACACTTCCCCTTCGCGCTGCTGCGCGGCGCCGCCGAGAGTGCCCTGTTCGTCGCGCGCCATCGGGGAGCCGACGGCGCAATCCAGACGCCCGCGCTCGCCCGACTGAACGAGGACGCACAGGCCCGGGCCATCGCGGAGCGCCAGCGACTATCCTATGTTGCGCTCACACGGGCGGAACACGAGCTCGTTCTCGTGCTCCCTCCCCCGCGCGCGGCGCGCCCCGAAAGTCTCGCTCAGACCCTGGCACGCCTCGAGGAGGGCTCGCGCATCAGCGACAGCACTTGCCGCTTGGATGCCAGGGCGCTATTGGAACAGGCGCCACAGATGCCCGGCGGGGCCGTATAGACAGCTGCGGAGCCCAAGCGACCCGCGCGCGCGCCCTGGCAGTCCGCGGCGATCGGGGTGACCGCGATGGCAGACTTTGCGCTCTGCCCGCGGCGCTTCCAACTGCTCCATGTGGTCGGGCTCAACGAGTTCAAAGGGCCGCGGACGCGTGAGCCCGAACCCGACAGCGATGGTGCGGAAAACGCGCGAGCTTTGGGCAGCGCGGCCCATCGAGTGCTCGAGCTCCTGCCACTCGGTCGCTTTGGCGAGCCGCTCGACGACGCCGAAGTCGTCGGCTGGTTGGCGCGGGAGGGCTTGTCGGCGACCGACCCAACCACGCTGGAGACAGCCACAGGAATCCGGCGCTTCGTCAGCAGCCAATACGCCCGCGCGATCCGCGCCGAAAACTGTCGCGTACACCGAGAGCTCGAGCTCACACTCAGTGTGGATCCCGCGCTGCCCACCGGGGGGGCCCAGCTCGCGCTATTTTCCGGCTCTAGCGGGCGCCAAGCCATTTTGCGAGCGACGCTGGACCTCGTCGTCGAGCGCGCTGACGGCAGCGTCGATGTCCTCGACTACAAACGCTCTCGAGGCGGCCACCCCGGACGCTACGCGGTGCAGCTCTTTGCGTATCGTCGCGCAGTCGAGCAACGCTTCGGAGCTCGTTCGATTCGGACTGGACTCGTGCCGCTTCTCGCAGAGTCGCCCGAGCCGGTCTGGGTCGACGAGAAGCCGATCGATTTTGGCAGGGTCGTCGAGGAACTTGCAGAGAGTCGCTATTCCTCCAACTACGCCTCGATCGCGCGGCCACGATGCATCGCCGCCGGATGTGGATTCGTTAGCGCGTGTCACCCGCCCGCGCGCCGCGAAGCATCGGGCTAAACGCGGCTCGTCGCCGCCGGCCATCCGCCCCGGCTTCGGGCCGGTGCACGCGACCACCCGACCGCGTGGGGAAACCGGCTGGGACTTTGGAACTTGGCATCCGAGCGAAAGCCTCCCGAAACCCTGTGGTCGTCAAGCGACGGGGAAGCTCGCTGCCGTCCCCCGTTGGAAAGCACAACGCACCGCGTCACAGAATCGTCTTACATTGGCGCCTGACAGAAAGGTGAACCGCCATATACTTGGCTGGCTGAAACGCGCCCAGTGTGGCAAGTCCGGCCCTTTCCCGACAGCTAGCCTCTGACAGCAGGGGCGTACATTTCAACCTCCCTACCTACATCATCGAGACGAGAATGCCGCTTCCGCCCCGACGAGGACTCTACGATCCCCAATTCGAACACGACGCCTGCGGTGTCGGTTTCGTTGCCAACATCAAGGGAGAGGCTTCGCACGACATCGTCAAGAAGGGCGTCGATATCCTGCTAAACCTCGTGCACCGGGGAGCTTGCGGCTGTGATCCGCTGACCGGAGACGGCGCCGGCATCCTGCTTCAGGTGTCGCACGCATTCTTCAAGCGTGAGTGCGACAAGGCGGGGATCGATCTGCCCGAAGCCGGGCGCTACGGCGTCGGCAATGTCTTTTTGCCGCGCGACAAGACGCAACGTCGCCGCTGTCAGGAGATTCTCGAGGACAAGATCTTTGGCACCGGGCAAAAATTGCTCGGCTGGCGCAACGTGCATGTGAACGAGGACGCGCTCGGCCCGATGGCGCGGGCGAGCGTGCCCGTGATCCGTCAGGTGTTCATCGGCTCGGCAACCGAGGACGAAGCTTCGTTCGAGCGCAAGCTGTTCGTGATCCGCAAATGGGCGGAGCGCACGGTGCGCGAGAGCAACATCGCTAGCCGTGGGATGTTCTACATCCCAAGCCTTTCGTCGCGAACCATCGTCTACAAGGGCCTCCTGCTGGCCGAACAGCTCACTGGCTTCTTCCGTGAGCTCGAGGACCCGGACATGGTGAGCGCGCTGGCCATGGTGCACCAGCGCTTCAGCACCAACACCTTCCCCACTTGGGAGCTGGCCCAGCCGTTCCGCGTGCTCGCCCACAATGGCGAGATCAACACTGTTCGCGGCAACTCAGCGTGGATGAGCGCACGCGAACAATTGTTCGACGCGACGCAGGCCTTCGGCCACGACATCCGTCACATTCTGCCGACGATCGCGCCGGGCGGAAGCGACTCAGCGCAGCTCGACAACGTCGCGGAACTGCTGCTCCACGCCGGGCGGCCGTTGCCGCACGTGATGATGATGCTGGTGCCCGAGGCCTGGCAAAACGATCCGCAGATGCCGGAACACAAGCGGAGCTTCTACGAGTACCACTCGTGCCTGATCGAGCCGTGGGACGGCCCGGCCGCGCTCGCGTTCAGCGACGGCAAGCGCATCGGTGGCATCCTCGACCGCAACGGACTTCGCCCGGCGCGCTGGACCGAGACCAAAGACGGTTTGGTGGTGCTGGCCTCCGAGACCGGCGTGCTGGATTTTGCTCCCGAGAATATCGAGCGCAAGGGCCGCCTCGAGCCAGGCCGCATGTTCCTGGTCGACACGGAGAAGGGTCGCATCGTCGAAGACGAAGAGATCAAAGACGAGATCTGCAAGCGTAAGCCTTACGGCAAATGGATCCGCGAGAATAAAATCGCGCTCGACGAGATCGAAGCCTCTCCCCCGTCTGCCACGTATCGCGAGCGCGCTTCGTTGTTCGAGCGCCAGCGTAGCTTCGGTTACACGCAGGAAGACCTGCGCGTACTGATGGCGCCGATGGCCGAGAAGGGCGAAGAGGCCGTCGGTTCGATGGGTACCGACACGCCGCTCGCCGTACTGAGCGACGAGCCGCAGCTCTTGTTCGCGTACTTCAAGCAGCACTTCGCTCAAGTCACCAATCCCGCGATCGATCCGATCCGCGAAGAGCTGGTGATGAGCCTCAAAGCGTACATCGGCGGTGAGGGTAACGTGCTCAGCGAGCTGCCCGATCAAGCTCAGATGTTGGAGCTCGAGACGCCGATTCTCACCAATGCCGAGCTCGCCAAGCTGCGCGAAACGCACTTGCAGCAGGTGCGTGTACCCCCAACGCTGCCCATGCTTTACCCAGTCGCAGAGGGCGGCGCGGGTATGAAGGAAGCCCTCGACGAGCTTTGTCGCCAGGCCTCGCTAGCAGTCTTGAACGGTTACAGCCTGCTAATTCTGAGCGATCGCGGCTCGAATGAGCAAATGGCTCCTGTGCCGAGCCTGCTCGCGACGGGCGCCGTTCATCATCACTTGATGCGCAACGGGACGCGTATGCGCATCGGCCTCATCGTCGAGACCGGCGAGGCGCGAGAGATACATCACTTCTGCTTGCTCACCGGCTACGGCGCGGGCGCCATCAACCCATACCTCGCCTTCGAAACGCTCGATCAGGCAGCACGCGAAGGCACGCTGCCGGGCGTCAACGACGGCGAGACAGCCAAGAAGAAGTACATCAAGGCCGTCAACAAGGGCTTGCTCAAAGTCATGAGCAAGATGGGGATCAGCACGCTACAGAGCTACCACGGCGCGCAGATCTTCGAGGCCATCGGCTTGTCTCCCGAGGTCGTCGACCGCTACTTCACTGGCACGGCGTCGCGGATCTCGGGCGTCGATCTGGACGTGATCGCGGAGGAGTGCCGGCGTCGCCACGAGAAGGCTTATCCGAAGCTCGCGCGCACGCTGCCCCTGCTCGATCTCGGCGGGCAGTATGCGTTTCGCGCCCAAGGCGAGCGCCATCTTTGGAATCCGACCACCGTCGCACGCTTGCAGCACGCGGTGCGGGCCGAGGATGCCAAGAGCTACAAGGAATACGCGGAAGCCATCAATAGCGCGAGTGAAGGGCTCATCACCCTGCGCGGCATGTGGGAGTTCAATTCCCCGCGCCCGCCGGTGCCGCTCGAGGAAGTGGAGTCGGCGAAAGACATCGTCAAGCGCTTCGCGACCGGCGCGATGAGCTTTGGCTCAATCAGCGCCGAGGCCCACGAGAACCTCGCGATCGCCATGAATCGCATCGGCGGCCGCAGCAACACCGGCGAGGGCGGCGAGCGCGAAGAGCGCTTTCAACCCGACGCCAACGGGGACCTGCGTCGTAGCTCGATCAAGCAGGTCGCCTCCGGCCGTTTCGGCGTGACCACCTACTATCTGGTCAACGCGGACGAGCTCCAAATCAAGGTCGCGCAAGGCGCAAAGCCAGGCGAAGGCGGGCAACTACCCGGCCACAAGGTCGACGCCATCATCGCCAAGACGCGCCACTCGACGCCGGGCGTCACGCTGATCTCGCCCCCGCCGCATCACGACATCTACTCAATCGAAGATCTCGCGCAGCTGATTTTCGATCTGAAGATGACCAACCCGAAAGCGCGCATCAGCGTGAAGCTGGTGGCCGAGGCTGGGGTCGGGACAGTGGCGGCGGGCGTCGCCAAGGCCCACGCAGACGTGATTCTGATCGCCGGGCATGACGGAGGCACGGGCGCCTCTCCCCTAACTTCGATCAAACACGCCGGCGTGCCGTGGGAGATGGGAATCGCGGAAACCCACCAAGTTCTGGTCAAAAATGACCTGCGCAGCCGGGTCATTTTGCAAGCCGATGGGCAAATGCGAACCGGGCGCGACGTCGTCATCGCCGCGCTGCTCGGCGCTGAGGAATTCGGCTTCGCGACGGCGCCGCTGGTGGCGTCCGGCTGCATCATGATGCGCAAGTGTCACTTGAACACCTGCCCGGTCGGCATCGCAACGCAAGACCCAGTGCTGCGCGCCAAGTTCCAAGGCAAGCCGGAGCACGTGATTCGCTTCATGTTCTACGTGGCCGAGGAAGTCCGCGAACTGATGGCGAAGCTCGGCTTTCGCACGCTGCGCGAGCTCACTGGTCACGCTGAGTGCCTGCGCACGCGGCAAGACATCTCCCACTGGAAAGCCTCACGCCTCGACTTCTCGGACGTGCTCATGCCGGCCGAGGCCGCCCCCGGCGTCGAGGTGTGTCACACGATCGCGCAAGACCACGGACTCGAGAAGGCCCTCGACAACCAGCTGCTCACGCTGTGCGCCCCTGCGCTCGAACGC
>JAEUAF010000856.1 GCA_019695485.1 Sorangium sp. | reverse complement strand
CTTCATGAAGTGCGTCACCTTCGACGGCCTCGGCGCACACCTCTTCCACGACGTGCGCTTCAACGAGGACGGTTCGAAGAAGAACCACGCGCTGAACGAACCGCGCTTCCAAGGCGCGCGCATCCTGCTCTCGAACAGCAACTTCGGCTGCGGTTCGTCGCGAGAACACGCGCCGCAAGCGCTCGCCAAGAGCGGCTTTCGCGCCGTGATTGCCGAAAGCTTCGCGGAGATCTTTTTTGGAAACTCGACCACGCTCGGCATGCCCTGCGTCGCCGTCAGCCACGAAGCCATCGTGGCCCTGGCAGCTGCCGTCGAAGCCGATCCGAACGCCGAGCTCTCGATCGCCCTCGACTCGCAGACGGTCTCCCTGAAAGACCTTCGCTTCCCGTTCACCATCAAGCCCGGCGCGCGAGACGCGCTGATGCTCGGCGCCTGGGACCCGATCGGGCAGCTCCTCGAGGGCGCCAGCGCGGTCAAGGCGTTGGCAGCGAAGCTACCGTACCTGCATTTCGCGTAAGCTCGTAGCCGTGGCGAGCGAGATCGATACCAAGTTCATGCGGCTCGCCTTGGAAGAGGCGGACAGCGCGGTCCTTCACGGGGACGTCCCCGTCGGCTGCGTGGTAGTGTCCGCCTCGAAAGGGTTGCTGGCGAGTGCTCACAACCGCCGCGAGGAATTGGGCGATCCAACCGCGCACGCCGAGGTGCTCGCCTTACGTGCGGCGGCCCTTCAAATCGGTCACTGGCGGCTCGAAGATGCGACCGTTTACGCAACGCTCGAGCCGTGCGCGATGTGCGCGGGCGCCTTGGTGTCGGCGCGCGTCGCTCGAGTGGTTTACGGCGCGCGCGACCCCAAAGCCGGCGCCGTCGACAGCGTGTACAGCATCGGCAAAGACGCGCGCTTGAACCACCGCTTCGAGGTGGAGGAAGGCGTGCTCCCCGACGAAAGCGCGCGTCGCTTGGGCGCGTTCTTCGCGAGGCTCAGGGCCGCGGGCGAAAAGTGACCCCGCGCGGAAGCGCTGCGCGGAAGCGCTGTGCGGCAAACTAAGGCTCGGGCGGCGGAGGTTCGTCGTCTTCCATATCGGGCGGTGGAAGAGCGCCGCCGCTCGCGCTCGGCTTCCGAAACGCGACTTGCTCGGCGAGCGCCGTGTTGAGCTCTTCCTCGGTCACCCGTCGAATCTTGCGGGCGATCCCCATGAGCTTTCTCAAGTACGACGACCAGCGCTCACTCACCCGACCATCGGGCGCAAAGTGCTGGGTGTCGGGCGCGGGCAGAATCGTCCCGAGGTAGAGCGCCTGACCAAGCGAAAGGTCGCGCGGCTCCTCATTGAAGTAGTAGCGCGCTGCTTGGCGTATGCCGTAGATGCCGGGACCAAACTCGACCACGTTCAGGTAAAGCTCCATCAGCTCGTGCTTCGACAGCTCTTGCTCGAGCAGTAGCGTAAATACCGCCTCCTGTAGCTTGCGCGAGATCGTCTTTTCCTTGCTGAGGTAGAGGTTCTTCGCAAGCTGCATAGTCACGGTGCTGCCGCCTCGTAAGAAGCGACCGGCCTCGAGATTCATGCGAATCGAATTCTCGATGGCGCGGTAGTCGAGCCCGTGGTGAGCGAAAAACGCGGCGTCCTCGCAAATCACGACCGCCGTCTCCATGTGCGGCGAAATCTCCTCGTAGGGCGTCCAGTCAGGGGAGCCCGGCCCGCTCTGAATCCACACGGGGAGGCCATCCGGGCCTTTGACCTCGCGCGTCCACGCATCGCGAAAGCGGTTCGGCGAGATAACCGCCGGAATGTCCGCGACACGACACTGATTGTTCACTTGCAGGTGAGTCAGGGTCTTGTCCAGATGCTCACTGTCGAACTCGACCGCGCCCTTGAGCGAAAAGGTCCCCTGAAGCCGAACCCCGTCTAGCAACGGCGCCATCCCACGCGGAATCGCGCTCAACAGGCCGCCGCACGCGGACAAGGGCACCTCGGCGTCCAGCTTGACCTTGGTGCGCCCGGCCAGGCGAGACACCGCTCCCGTCGCGCTCAAGTGAGCGTCGCCCAGGGAGAGCTCCGCCTCCTTGAGCGTCACCTGGCCCAGCAAAGGCTCGACGCTTCCCAGGAAGCGCCAACCCAAGCGGATTCCGCTGAGCTCGTTCGGCCCGAGTGCCGCCCGGCGCAAGCGCACATTCTCGAGCCGGCCATGGCTGGAGATATCGACGCGCCCCCCGTCACCGCCAAGCTTCACCTCAGCGCTCACGTCCAGCAGGGCGTCGTGCACCCCCGCGAGCCCAAAGTCCCCTTCGCGAACGCCGAGCGCCGCCAAGCTGACCGGACCACCCGCGAGTTCGAGCTCAGCTGACCTGTCGCTGAGCGGCAGGCGGGCGCGCACCGTGAGGGGGGTCGCGCTACCATGGCCTCCCTGCGGCAGCGGCACCAGCTCGACCGCCATGCCAGTGGGCTCTCGCCGCATGCCGAACCGGCTGGGTCCAAACCTCAAATGCTCGTCCCCACGCTCCACACCGATCTCCAGCGCCACGACAGACCCTCTGAACGTCGAGTCCGCGATCTCGGCTAGTGCGGCTTGCGCTGCCGAACGCGCCAACGGCTGGTCACCCACCTCCACTGTCGCACCGCTCCCGGCGGGTGTGACCGCTGCAGGGGTGACCGCAGCGCCGAGGTCGATGCGCAGCGACGCAGCGGCGGCATCCATCCGAAGCAGCCGTCCGCTCGCCTTGCCCGAACCCAGAATCGCCTCGAGTGCCCGCACCTCGAGGGCCGAATGCCCGCGATTCAGCGCGATCCGATCCGCCGAAAGCTGCCAGCCTCCGCCCGCATCGCGCTTGGCGCGCGCCCCCCAAATCGCAGCCCTGTCCGCCGAGCTCGCGTCCACGAACGTCGCGTCGACGCCCTCGATCTCCAGCGCCCTGGACGAGCCCGAGCTCGAGATCGCCCCCGATCCTGCTCCCCCATGCGAGCGAAGCTCACCCCAACGAGCACGCAGCGCGCCGAAAGTGCTGCGCAGCACGATCCTGCCACCGTGCACCCGCGCGCCGAGCCGCAGCGCCCACGAAGGCCCCACTTCGACGGCGAACAATTGGGCCTCGAGACCTGGCAACGCGGGGTCCCGCACGACGACATCCCGCAACCACAGCCGGCCGAGGCCCAGGCGCACTGACCCTACTTCGCAACTGAGTCCGAGCTCCGAAGCGCGAGCCCGCAGCCGCGCCCGAATGAACCACGGCATCCCGAGCGGAAGCCCCAACGCCGACGCCAGGACAACGCCCACCACGATCTTCGTCCACAGAGGCAGAGCGCGACCCCGCGACACAAGCTCCTGCCACAACCGCATGTAAGCGTCGCGCAGCCTAGTACGGCTACCCGTCCCAAGGCGACCCCGCCAGTTTGGCGCGGCCGGCTGCCCGGCCTTTCTCCAGGCAAAAAGAAACCCTGAGAACGGTTAAATTCTCAGGGTTCCGGGTAATTAGCCCGGCAGCGTCCTACTCTCCCACACGGTTGCCCGTACAGTACCATCGGCTCCAAGGAGCTTGACTTCCGAGTTCGAGATGGGATCGGGTATGGCCTCCTCGATATAGCCACCGGAAATCTTTGGGCGTCCAACCCCGTCGACCTCAGTCGACAGAGAACAGCGAGCTTTATGGTGCTGCGCTATTCATTCAGCGCTCCGTATTCTCGAGTTACAGAGCGCGAGTTTCGTTAGGAAGCTGCTATCGCTTCCCGCCCGAACTCCGGGCACCAACTACAATGTTTGCCTTAGGTTTAGGTCAAGCCGCACGGCCTATTAGTACCGGTTAGCTCCACGTGTTGCCACGCTTCCACACCCGGCCTATCAACCTCGTAGTCTGCGAGGGGCCTTTAGTGCCTTGCGGCAGGGATACCTAGTCTTGAGGCCAGCTTCCCGCTTATATGCTTTCAGCGGTTATCTGTTCCGCGCATGGCTACCCGGCTATGCCAGAGGCCTGACAACCGGATCACCAGAGGCACGTCCACCCAGGTCCTCTCGTACTATGGGTAGCTCCTCTCAAGTATCCTACGCCCACGGAAGATAGGGACCAAACTGTCTCACGACGTTTTAAACCCAGCTCGCGTACCGCTTTAATTGGCGAACAGCCAAACCCTTGGGACCTGCTCCAGCCCCAGGATGCGATGAGCCGACATCG
>JAEUAF010000844.1 GCA_019695485.1 Sorangium sp. | reverse complement strand
AGCCGGTGTCGCCGCGCCGCTCAGCGCGGCCGCAACCGACACACGCCGAGCGTGAGGTCATCCACCAGGTTCGGCAGGTAGTCCGCGCGCAGGTGCTTCAGCAGCGAGCCGAGCACTGATGCGGCGCTGGCCCCTTCCGCGCGCAGCGAGTCCCCAAGCAGCCGCTGCAGCTCGGCCACTGGCAAGAACGAACGGTCGGGACCATTCGTCTCGAGCAGGGCGTCACTGGCGAAAAAGAGTGTGCTTCCCGCGCCAAAAGGTACCACGCAGGTGTCGTAAACGGCGTCCACTGCTACGCCGAGCGGCAGCCCTCGGCTCTCGAGCATGCCCTGGCATTCGCCGCGAGCATCGAAGCTCAGCACCGCTGGCGCCGCCGCGGACGAATAGGCCAGGCATTCCCGCAGCGGATCCACGACCACATAGACCATGGTGGCAAAATCTCCCACGGGAAGCAGCGGCGTTAGAAGTCGATTCAACTGCGTCAGATAGCGGCCGGTATCGAACTCTGGCGCGCTGACATGATGAATCAGCGTGTGCATGCGAAACACATTGAGAGCCGCATTGATGCCGTGGCCCGAAAAGTCCACCATGTGAACGGCGAGCTTTCCCGCCTGCTCGCGGATACCCCAAAGGTCGCCTCCGAGTTCAGAACTCGGCAGATGGTAGCCATCGATTTCGAATCCGAGCTTCGCACCGAGCTCGAGCATCGTCTCTGGCGACGGATTCAAAAGGCGCTGGGTGTCTCGCGCCAGCTCGAGCTCCTGGGCCACGCGCAGCTTGAACTCACGCAGGGCTCGCTGGCTCAGCTCACGTTCGAGATGTACGCGAGTGCGCGCCACCAATTCACGAAAGTCGACCGGCTTGGAGACGAAGTCGGTAGCCCCCGCGGCAAATAGTCGGCCCTGGTCCTGGGCGTCGTCGAGCACGGTTTGAACCAAGATCGGAATCTGCGCGATTCTCGGATCCGCGTGGGCGCGCACTGCGCGGCATAGTTGTTCGCCGTCCATCTCGGGCATGATCACGTCGGTCACGATCAAGTCCGGCTTCAGCTGCTCGACCTGCGCGAGCCCGACACGCCCATTCGAGGCACTCTCGAGACGCTGGAAGCCCGACTTCGCCAGCAGACGTTTCAGCAGATCGCATTCGAACCGGTCGTCATCGACGATCAGGATCAACGCCTCACGAAGGACCGCTTCCATGCTCGGAATGCTTCAAGAATTGGAGGGATTCGCGTGCGCCTCTTCTCGGCCGGCGCTCGAGCCTAGGGCACCGGCAAACGACCAATCAGGTCACGCAGCTCGTTGACGGCAGACCAAATCCCAATTTCTCCGGACGCACCCAAGCTTGGCAGGCGCGCACACATCCACTTGGAGGCTTCCTGCACGTCCGCAAAAACAAGGTGAGGAAACTCGGGGCGAGCCAGCATCGTGAGTCCAGTCACGATAGCACGCACGGCAGCCATCTTGAAGCCGGTGCCTTCGAACACGATGCCGGAACACGCCACACTCTTGCCCGCCGCGCGCAGCACGTTGGAGAGCGCCGATCGCGCTTCGGCGTCGGGGGGTGGAGCGCTTGGCTCCACGACTTGGAGGATGCCGACGTTGCCAGGATAGTGCGCGACGAGCCCGGCAATCGACGCGCGAATCCCTTCGATGGCTTCGAGAGTCGTCGGCCCGCGCCAAACCACAAGCACTAGGTGGTTCCAGGTCGCGACCACGTGGCTCGAGGCGCGCGACGCTACCAACAGCGTATTGGCACGCGCCGGAGTCAATCTCGACGGCGGCGGCTCCACGTGGGACTTCGAGATCAAGGCTGTCCACTCCTCCTGGAGGGTTGAAATCTCCAGTCACTCGAGTGTACGGCCTTCGCGTCTGCTTCTAAACCCCGCGGAGTCTACTCACATGGGGCGAGCAGCGGCGCCAAGTCGCCCAAAGTCCGACACGGTGGGAGTGCGCTTCGGGAATACGCCCGGCGCGGGCGTCAACAGCCGCGCCGGATCGTGGGCGAGCTTGGCCTCTTGGAAAGCGTGCCACCCGGCCCCAAAGTGTCGCCGCCAGCCAAGCTCGTCCATGAAGGGTGTGCCGAGCGGAAATCCGATCGGGTAGGTACGCCCGCCCAAGCGCTCGGCCAAAGTGAGTAACTTTGCGCAGGTGAGGTCGAAATCCGCCATTTCTCTGGTTTGCGAGGGCAAAAAGGTCGGCCCAACGCCGAACAGCAAATGAGGCGCGTCCGAACCGAGGCCGCAGAGAGGCGCGGCATCCGCGGGACGCGAGACCGGATAAGTCAGGGTGTGACTATTAGCGAGCCACGCCGAGTCAATATTGGAAAGGCTTCCCGCGATGACCGGAGCGGCCGCCCGCCACGGCATGAAGAGGTCGAGCCATGGGTGGCAGGCGAACCAGCTTCCGTCGGCTTTCATCTGCGCCTCCAATGCCCCGAGACGAAGCGCGTAGTCGGCGTAGGAGAAGACTCTGCCAGCCGCGTCCGTCAAGCTGTCGTCGAACGCCAGCCCCTCCAGCCGCTCGCGAGCCGAGGCGGCGTCCGAGGCCTGATACTTCGCAACCTCCAGCGTGAACGCGAATCCGTTCGCGGACGGCAGAATCGAGCCGAGAATGTAGTCGAAGCGAAGGTCCGCCGCGACACGAGCCTGGTCTTCTAGCCAAGCGTCGAGGTCACGGTACGAAAGTCGAAAGACGTGTGCTGCGCGTGGCGCGTCAATGAGTCGCAAGCGAGCTTCCACGATCAGGCCGCACTGCCCGAGCCCCCCGCGACAGGCGTCAAAGAGCTCCGGCTCGCTGCTGCGAGAACAATCGACCACTCTGCCGACGCCGGTTACGACCCGCAGCGCCTCCACCTGATCGACTTGCAACCCGTGTCGGAAAGACTGCCCGCCCACGCCGCCGACCGAGAGCGTACCGCCCACCGATAAGCCAAGGTAGTCAGTCAAGACCGGCGGGGAGAGTCCAACTTCCAAGGTCTTCCGCAACACACGATCCCAACGAGCGCCCGCCTGTGCAATGGCGATTCCATCCTCGACTCGAACTTCATTGGCGTCGCACATGTCGACCACGATCCCCGCGGGGGCATGCGCCTGCCCCCGGGTGGAGTGCCCTTGACCACGCGCCGCGACGCACAGCCCGCGCGCACGCGCTTCACTGAGCACGTTTTCCACGTCTGCCGTGTTGCGCGCACGAACCACGAAGGCAGGGTTTTCCGCGCGTATGCCGCCGAAATCTCGACCTGCCGCCGCAATCCGATCCGGCGCGGTGACCGCCCCCGGGAACGACGCCGAGGAGCGCAGGCGTGCGGCGTGAGTCACAGGCCCCACATGCGAGAGCGAAACACCCCCGTTGGATCGAACCTGGATTTGGCCGCCGCAAGCTCGTCGAAATCTCGGCCGTAGTGCTCGCGAAAGCTTGCCTCGGTCGGATTCGGAAGCCAACCCGAGAGGTAGCGCTTGCCCCCCAAGGCGCGCGCCGCGGTGTCGAGTTCGCCCAAACTGGCGAGTGCTCGCTCAAGGTAGGCACCCGGGATCCCGGCCGGCAGCACGGAGAAACCGATCACGGGGCCATCGACCGGAAAGGCGAGCGCCTTGGGTCGATCGCTCGCGGCAACCAGCGAAATGCGGTGACCGTCACCCCAGAAAGGGGGCAGCGCCTCCAAGGCGTCGCGAATGAACCCGCTTGCCCGCGAGCCAGGCAGCATGACCTCAAACCAAGGGTGTGGCTGGGCCCAGGCGCCAGTGTCGCGCATCGAGGCAAAGCGCGCGTCATAGCGAGCGTAGAAGGCTGCCGCGGCGTCGTCGCTTACGTGAAGCACTTTTTGTGGCGATAGGCCCGACAAGATCGTGTCGGTCGAGAGAGCGCGCGGGTCATCGCAAGCTAGCGAGACCTGCATACTGTAGAGCCAGTGCACGAGCGGCTTTCGCCCACCAGACTCGGCGACGCGCAGACCGTGCATGCTGGCGACGCACGAGATCTCGAGGTGGTCGGCGCGGGGCCTCACGAGCGCAGCGTCCTCGAGTATCCGATCGAGGTCGTCGTACATCAGGAAGTAGGTCCGCATGCGGGCGGGCAGTGGCATCAGCTGCAACACGACACTACCGATCGCCGCCGAGCGCCCAACTCCCCCAAACACGGCGTCGAAGACGGCTCGATTCAGCGTCGGACCGCACTTCACGCGTTCACCACTGCCAAGCACCACGTCCGCCTCTACGAGGTGAGAGACCGCTGGCCCAAACTTGTGACTCGTGCTGCCAAACCCTCCGGCGGAGAGCACCCCGCCGACGGTCAGGTCCAGGTTGAGCGGCGTTACGCGAGGGACGAGTCCGCGCGACAGCGTGCGCGCCAACACGTCTCGATAGGTCGCACCGGCTTCGCAGCGCACGCTTTCGCCGCCGGGATCCGGCTCGTGGACACGACGGCACTGGCTCATGTCGAGCACGATGGCTTCGGCGGCGATCGATTGGCCGCTCTGGCTCAGACCCGCGCCACGTGGGGTCAAGGAAACGCCCGTTCGCCGAGCGGCCGATATCACGCGCGCGAGCTCATCCGTCGTTGTCGGCCGAACCCGAGCGAGCGGACGACCGCGGACGAGCCCGCCAAAGTCTCCGCTGAAGGGCGCTAGCGTGAGCGCGTCCGTGTCGACCTCGACGCCGGCCAGGCGCGCAAATTCGGGCAATCGATTGCGGGACGCAGAATCGCCCGTAGGCATGGCAAGCCCCGCGAGGCGCTGAACTTCGACTTCACGCAAGCGACGCTCGAGGTCGTCGTTCAGGTCGGAGAGCGAGGCGAATGTGCGGTCGATGACGGCGAGCACTTCGGGCAGGGTTTCCTGGGGAATTTCGATGGCGTGTAACCGCCGCTGGGTCTCGCTTTCGAACACGTCGTGGGACTGTTCGATATGTTGGTGACTGCGCGCAAAGTAGCGAAGCCCGTGACTTTGCCCCATGCGTTCGAGGAAGCCGATGATATGAGCGAAGAACACGGCACCCGCCGCCTCGAGGGACAGCGCCACGCTGAAACGCGCACAGTCATCGGTATTCAACACATCCGACAATTGCGCGTAGGCAATGTCGCGCGTGAAGCCGTGATCCGCGGAAAATAGCCAGCGCACGTCACAGGGGACCCCGAAGCGCTCGAGGTCGCTCAAGAACCAGAGATCATGTCCGGCATCCTCACCGCGATGAGTTCGAGCAAGCTCCTTGAGTTCTGGATCGGAGATACGCTCGTGCACGAGCCTCAGTACGTCCTGAAAGCACAGCACGAAGAATGCCAACCGCGGAGCGATCAAACGCACGTCTTCGACGCTGCCTTGCGAGCGGAGCCGGGCGAAGAAGGCATGCGCTGCGAACACCGACTTCTGACGGAGGATGGCCTGCTCGATGTCGGCAAACGTCGAGTTCCGTTCGGCGTCCGATCGCAGCTCCCGGATGGTCGAATGGCGAGGCGCCGCGCTGGGCGGCAGCGACGATGGCAACCGTGCCTGCGCTGCCAGCTCGCATTTCGGCGCCAAATAGGCTGTGACGCACAACGTCTGCGTTTGGTCCCGGCGCAGGGAAAGATACGTCAAGAGACCCAAGCTGCGTTCCAGGGGCCCGTCCGCGAGCGCTTGCGCGCTCGTCGCGAGTCGTCGCCCCTGGGAGGCGGGTAGAACTTCGAGCGCGCGCGACAGCGCCTGCGCGTCGTTATCAGCATACGCGCGCACCGGCACGTGCAGGGTGACCTCGGGCGCGGCGCGGCCCCACCGAAACGCGTGACAGGTGAGCACCGGTCGAGCGCACAAGGGAGACCGCGTCCCGGTCAATGTCGCGATCCACTCTTCCACTTCGCCGATGTCGTTGACATCGAGACGACTGAGCCGCTCCGCGAGGTCGTGCGCAGTCGCGCGCGGGTGGGAACGGTAGACTTTGATGCGAGCGCTCTGCTCTGGCGCGAGGTCCAACGAGAAGTAGAGGAACTCACCCTCGGCCTCCGTGAGAGGCGCAAGCTCAGCCCACTCACGCGAACGGCCGAGCCGAGCGAAGGCCTGCTCGAGAACGCGGGCCGAGGCGCGCTTGCCAACCACTTGGGGGTTTAGGTAGACCTTGAACCGCGGCGGCGCATCCGCGTCGAGCACTACGGCGTGCCAAAGTAGAAAGCGGGCCGGAAGCCCCGAAATCGGCTCAAATAGGCCGGCAATCTGCTCGAACTGTGAAAGGTCGACGCCGTACGCTGCGGATAGGCGTTGGTTGAGTGCGAGCCCCGCCTCCCAACTCGAGCGTGGCGTGACGCGCGTTGCCTGAGACTCGAGCAGGAAGCGCAGCGCCACGTCGTCGCCGCGAAATCCCGCAGAGAGCTCGAAGGGCATGCCCGCGTCGGTAATATCACTTGGCCAGGCTGGCTCGGAACCGAGCGGCACTCGGCCCCACTCGCCTGCCATGCTCAGAAAGAGCGCTCTTACGCGATCACTGTCGGCGCTTCGGTCCAGTGCAGCGCAGAGCGCGTGCAATTTGCGAACGGCGAGCTCGGCGTGGGTCTCTGAGCCGTCAAGATCCTGAAGTCGTGCGATTCCCTGCATGCGACACCTCGGCAGAAGGTCGAGCTCGAAGTGTTCCGAACACTCACCTCTCGACACCCGCGTCCAACGGCAGCACCGGCGTCGGGTTAAGAGCGACTTGTTCGGAGACAGACCGACAGCGGACGTTTTCTCATCCACGTGTGAGGGAGCAGGATCGTCAAACCCCTGGCATGACTCAAAATGGCTATCAACCCACCGGGTTGAGCTGCGTCGAGAGGTTTACCTCTAATAGTGCTCCGTCAACGGCCGCAAACCAGGGCATGGCCGAACTGGGCGCACGCGCCCCCGCCGCCGCAGTCGTAGGTGCCGCCGCACGGGAGCGCCTGCTCGGCATTTTTTTGGCGCGTAGCGCCGTGGTCTTCACCGACGCGGAGGGCCGGGTCGAGTTTGCCACGCCGGAGGCCTCGCGCCTGACCGGCCTCTCGCCGGAGGAGCTGCTCGGGAAGCGCCTACTCGATCTGCTTCTGCCCGAGGAAACGGACACAGAGTTGCGAGCGCAGCTTGGAAGTCGTGTGCGGAAGGGCGAAGCCTTCGAGGACGAAGGCTTGCTGCGCGCCCCGCAGGGAGGGAAACGTTCTACCCGGCTATGCGTCTTGCCGGAGCTCGACGCGGCGGGTCATTGCACCTCAGTCACCTGGGTGCTGGATTCGCTCTGCACGGAGGAGCGTGTGGAGGGAGAGCTTCGGCGCGCGCGGGAGGACGCCTTCCGAGCAGCGCGCTTGAAGTCGGAGTTCCTGGCGACGATCAGCCACGAACTGCGCACTCCGCTGAACGGCATCCTGGGAATGGCCCAATTGCTGCTGGAGGAGGACCTCAGCCCATCTCAACGCGAAAGCCTCACGCTGCTCAGAAGCTCCGGTATGGCGTTACTAAAGATGCTGAACGACTCACTCGATCTCGCGAAGCTCGAGGCGGGTCGCTTGGAATTCGAGGCGGTCCCCTTCTCGCTCCGCAAGCTGTTGCTTGAGTTGATTTCCAATGCTTCGGCTCAGCCCCACTCAGACCAGGTCGAGCTCAAGGCCAGCCTCGCGGCGGATGTACCGCTGCATGTGCTCGGCGACCCACTGCGCACGCGGCAGGTCGTAACGAACCTGCTCGCCAACGCGGTCAAGTTCACGTCGGCAGGTAGCGTCGAGCTCGGCTGCGCCTGCGAGGGAGGCGGAGTCGCCATCTGGGTAAAGGACACCGGCATCGGAATCCCAGAGGACCGTCTTGCTGCGGTTTTCGAGCCTTTTACCCAGGTAGATTCCTCGATCTCCAGGCGTTTCGGAGGCACCGGGCTCGGGCTTACCATCTGCCGCAAACTCGTCGCCCAGATGGGCGGGCGCATCCAAGTGCAGAGCCGACTGGGAGTCGGCAGCGCGTTCCACGTCTGGCTTCCACTGCACGCCACGGCGAGCGCTGGGCAGTCTGGGCTACACCAGGCCGCAAGGCTCGAGGTGCAGCCGACCCCAAGCGGCGAAGCCCCACCCTCGTTGCGCTTATTGGTGGTCGAAGACCATCCGGTGAATGCGCTGATGGTCTCCCGCTTGCTCGAAAAGGACGGGCATGTGGTAGAAATCGCCGAAAATGGCAAGGTCGCGCTCTCGCTAGTCGAGCGCCACAGCTACGACCTGATCTTGATGGACATCCACATGCCAGAAATGGATGGCCTGCAAGCGACGCGGGCGGTTCGGCAATTCGAGCGCGAGCGCGGCACACGCACCCCGATTGTGGCGCTGACTGCGCACGCAAACGAAGGCGACGACGAACGCTGCCGGGCGGCGGGCATGGACGAGTACTTGCGGAAGCCAATCGACTTCAAGCGCTTGCGGCAGGTCATTCAGCGCTTTGCCGGAGCTCGCAGGCACGGCGAACTCGAGCGTCGCGAAGCCGTGGCGCGCCTCGGGGACGACGAAGAACTCTACCGCACGGTCTTGGCGGCGTTCCTCGAGTGCCTCCCGGCAAGCAAGCTGGCCCTGGCCGACTCGCTCGCGATGTTGAACTTCGAAGGGCTCGCCCGTGCCGCCCACAGCGCGAAAGGCTCGCTGCTCGCGATCGGCGCGGTCAGGGCCAGCAAAATGGCCCAGCGCGTGGTCGACTCTGCCAAGCGGAGCGACCTCGAGAGCCTCCCCGCCGAGGTAGATCAGCTCGATCAAGCCTTCGATAGCGTGAGCCGCTCGGTCAGCGCCGAATTGGCGCGCGGCGACTAGACAGCGGACACCAGTGAATTTCGCGGATTTTTCCGACCTCGACGGAAGCGCCTGCGCCATGCGGGCTACCCCCTGCCGGAAAACCAGCTAGGACAAACTCACGCGCGGAGCCGTCGCCGCGCGCACTCGGAAAGGACTATCGATCGTGTCACGCATTCGCTTGGGCATCGTCTTGTTGAGTGGTGGGTTCTTGGCCGCTTGCGGTGGTTCGTCCGGCGCCACGAGTCCGTCTGGAAACGGAGGAGCGAACTCCTCCGGAGGTCAGGCGAGTGGCTCAGGCGGCGCGGCGATGGGCGGCGCAGCAACCGGCGGCGCAGCGATGGGTGGAGCAGCAACCGGCGGTAGTGCGGGCAGCGGAGGGGCGGCTACCGGAGGCGCGAGTGGTGCGAGCAGCGGTGGCGCCGCGACGGGTGGTGCGAACACGGCAGGCAACGGTTCCGCGGGCCAAAACGGCGGAGGCGCTGGGAGCCCAGGAGGTCTGCCGGCACTCCACGTTGACGGGCCACTTCTGAAATCGGCCTCGAACCAAACCGTCATCTTGCGTGGCACGTCGCTGATCGACATCGGTACGCTGTACGCAAACGGTGGCCAAAGCGTCAGCGGCATCACGACGCGCATGGACAAGACCGCCACGGCGGGAGTGCAGGGCCACGTGGTGCGACTGCCCGTGTATCCGCCCATCGTCTATAACGGCACGGTTCCCACGTGTTCGCCCGTGCCGTATCCGGTGAGCACGGGACCGAGCGCCAAGTGCACGCCGAAGAGCCCACTTAGCACCGCGGACTACGTCAGCAAAGTGCTGAAGCCCGCCGTCGACTACGCCACGACGAAGGGACTCTACGTCATCATCGACTATCACCAGATCGACAATGCCAGCAGCGGGACCTCGGCCGCGGACGCCAAAACCTTCTGGGCGGATATCGCGCCGCGCTTCGCAAGCTACAACAACGTGCTCTTCGAGGCGTTCAACGAGCCCATCGATACCAGCGCCAGCTGGGCCACGCTCAAGCCCGTCGTGCAAGGGTTGATCGATACGATTCGCGCAGGCGCTCCCAACAACGTCATCATCGTGCCGTCCAACATCTGGGACCAAGTCCCGGGCGACGCCGCGAGTGACCCGCCCACCGGCACGAACTTCATGTACACCGCGCACATCTACCCCACCAACTGGAAACAAGCGTTCCAGACGCAGCTTGCAACGGCCGTGACGAAAGCGCCGGTGTTCGTCAGCGAGTGGGGATACAACGCGACCGATCCCGCGACCTTCGGAACCGGCCTGCAAACGACTCTCGACGGCAACGGCGCCAGTTGGACCGCGTGGGTTACCGACAATTCCTGGGGCCCGCCCATGTTCAGCGACATGGCGATCACCCAGCTGAATGACTTCGGAACGTTGGTAAAAACCTGGCTCGCAGCCAAGGCCACCGACCACTGGGTTCAGTAGGCCGCGTCCGGCAATCCGCGCCGCAACTAGGCCGCCCGCATCCGTCCCTGCGAACGCAGCGGATGTAGGCGGTGGTCCCGGTGTCGATCAGCGCGTGGCCTGCTCGGACTCAAGCCGGCGAAGAAGCGCAGCGCAGCGGTCGCTCAGTCCCGATCCGTGCGTATTTCGCCGGGGTTACGCCGAGCAGGCGCCGGAAGTGTTTCGTCAAGTGACTCTGGTCTACGAAGCCGTACTCGACCGCCACCGCCGCGGGGTCCTGCCCGTCGCGCAATGACTTCTGGGCGAGCCCGAGCCGCACGCTGAGCTGATAGCGGTGTGGCGGCAGCCCGTACCACGCCTTGAAAACACGCAGCGCGCGGAAGCGACTCATCCCCACTTGGCGGGCCACACTGCTCAGGTCAACGCGACCCGAGAGGTCGTGGCGCAGGCATTCGCGGACCCGCTCGGCCGCTAGCCGCTCCACGCCGCTTGCAACGAGCGGACGCTTCGACGTTTCCACGAGCTCCGCGGCCATGCTCGCCACGAGTTCCACCATGTCGGCTTGCAGTTCGAGCGGCGTGGGTCCAGGTCGAATCTGATCGAAGACACAGAATAGCCTACTTTCGAGCCGCTTCGACATCCGCGCAAACGGCCGGAAACGCAGGCTGTCGCTGCTGAGGCCGTGTTCGGCGAGGTAGTCGTCCAAAGCGCGACCCTCGATACTGAGCGAGCGAAGCGTCCCCGGCGTCAGCACCCGCCGCCCCAAGAAGACCTCACCTGGATGCGCACACAAGAGCGATCCCGGTTCGAGCAGCGCTTGCTGGCGGCCGTGCCAGATCTCTCCACGCCACGCGATGGGGGTCAGGAACTCGAACTCCGGGCAGTAGCAGCGAAAGCTCTGCGTCGAGTTCTGCACGGTGCGGATCTCGACGCCCGCGAGCTCGGCTCGGCGCTGAAACGCCACAACCTCTTGATTCCCCATTGAGTTTGCCATCGACTTTCTTCCTACTCGCACCGCGACCCGGAGGCCGGACACGACGGACCCCAGAACGCAAGAACCGGTCCTGGGCGCGTAGCGCCGAAATCGGCCGCCTAATGGCGGACGCCCATGAGAAGACTCGAGTTGACTACACTTGAAGCGTAAGCAAGTTGTGCGCGAGGCTGGCCCTCGCGCCTGCCCTGTGAAGACGAGTGGCCCCTGATGGTGACTGTTCAGCCTAAAGCGATCGCCGGCCGCTATCGGTTGGGACCTCGAATTGGGCAGGGCGGCATGGGAACCGTCTTCCGCGGCACGGACCTGACTAGCGGGCGCACAGTTGCGATCAAACAAATGCGCATGGACGCCGTGCGCGGCGACGCTCTCTGCGCCGAGCGTTTCCGGCGCGAGGGAGAGGCCTTAGAGCGACTGAATCATCCCAACATCATCCGCGTGTTGGACGTGGTGCGTGAGGCGGACACCGACTATCTGGTGATGGAGTTCATCGCGGGTGGCTCGCTCGAAGACCTCTTGGAGTCGAGCAGAGAGCCGCTGCCGATCGCGCGCGTGCTGAGCCTCGCGCTGGATCTGTGCGATGCGCTCACGCGCACTCACCGACTCGAGATCATTCATCGCGACTTGAAGCCCTCGAACGTGCTCATCGCCGAGGATGGGACGCCCAAGCTCACCGACTTTGGCGCTGCCTACATCGCTGGCATGGAGCGCATTACGACAGCCAGCGCGGTAATGGGGACGACCGAATACTTGAGCCCCGAGGCGCTGCATGGAGAAGAGCTCGATGCGCGCGCAGACATTTGGTCCTTTGGTGTTTTGCTGTTCGAGCTGCTCACCGGCAAGCCACCGTTCACACAGAAGAGCCTGGCCGGCACGCTGCACAGCATCACCTTCGCACCCCCGCCGGATTTGGAGGCGCTGCGCCCGGATTGTCCGCCTGCGCTGGTCGATCTCGTGTACCGCATGCTCGCCAAGGACCCGAGCCAGCGCATCCCGAGCGCGCGCCAAGTGGGCGCAGAGCTCGACAAGGCCATGCGCGGCGCGAACAGCGCTCCGGGCGCCGACTCGTTGCCTGCGCGGCCACCGAGCGCCGGCTTGCC
Source organism: Sorangium sp. (assembly GCA_019695485.1). Taxonomy (GTDB): domain Bacteria; phylum Myxococcota_A; class Polyangia; order Polyangiales; family Polyangiaceae; genus PMG-095. The sequence goes on along the minus strand of JAEUAF010000844.1, from coordinate 6,559 downwards.
ACTTTGCAGCAACCTACCTGCCGAGACGTCCACATTCATCGGCCGCCAGACGGAGCTCGGCGAGCTGCAGCGGCGTCTGTCCGACCCGGCCGTGCGCTTGGTGACGATCGTGGCGCCGGGGGGCATGGGCAAGACTCGTCTGGCCCTCGAGCTTGGACACAGCTTGCTCGCGAGCGCGACATCGGCGCGTCCCGAGGACAGGAATTGGCGGCTCACGAACGGGCTATTTCTGGTCGAACTGGCAGCGCTGAGCTCACCCGAATTCATCGTGTCGGCGATCGCCGAGGCGGTTGGCATTCAGTTTTATCCGGGCAGCGAAGCCAAGCAGCAACTGTTCGACCACTTTCGGGAAAAGAGGGCGCTGCTATTACTGGACAATTTCGAACACCTGCTCGAGGGCGCCCAAACCGTGGGCGAACTTTTGCGCGCCGCCGAAGGCGTGACGGTCGTGGCCACCTCGCGCGAACGGCTCGGCCTGACCGGGGAGACGCTGCTGCCGTTGTCCGGGATGGACTTGCCCGAGTCCACGACACCTGAACGCGCCATCGATTTCAGCGCGATCCGCTTGTTCGTGCAGGCCGCGCGCCAGCAGCGCCCCGACTTTCGCATGGACGAGGACGCGCTCGCGGCGTTGATTGGGGTTTGCCGCTTGGTACACGGCAGCCCTCTCGGAATCGTGCTCGCGGCGTCGTGGGCCGGCACGCTTTCGCTGCCTGAGATTGCACAAGAGATCCGCAACGGCCTCGACTTCTTGGCGGCCGAGCTCAGAGACTTGCCGGAGCGGCAACGCAGCATGCGCGCCGTGTTCGATCACTCCTGGGCGTTGCTGAGCGAGGCCGAGCGCGACGCACTTTGCGCGATTGGCAGCTTTCGCGGCGGATTCACGCGCGAGGCCGCTCAGGCCGTCGCCCAAACCAGCGTCCGCGTGCTCGGGACCTTGATCAACAAGTCGCTGCTCGAGCGGGAGTCTTTCGGCGGTCGCTATCGCATGCACGAGCTGTTGCGTCAGTACGCCGAGGAGAAGCTGTCTCGCTCGCCCTCGCGTCAAGCGCGAGTCCTCGACGCTCACAGCACGTACTTCGCGTCCTATCTGAACGCGCGCGAACGAGCGTTGATGAGCCCAAACCCCAGTCAAGCGCTCGCCGAGGTCGAGGCTGAGCTCGACAATCTACGCGCGGCCTGGTCGCGAATGCTCGCCCAGGGACAGCTCGAGAACATCGCGAGCACGCTGGAGGCTTTTCACCTGTTCTACTCGCGACGCGCATCGCTTTCCGAGGGCGAGGCCGCGTTCGCCACGCTGGTCGGGAGCCTGGAACGCAGCGTCGCGCCGAGCCGCGAGCGAACGCGGCTGCTCGGGCAAGCCCTTTCCCGGCGGGCGATGTTCCTACGCCAACAGGGGCGCTATGCGGAAGCCGCGACGTTGCTCGATGACGCGCTCAGCTTGCTCGATGAACGCGAGTACCCGCGCGAGCGCGCCTTCGCGCTGGTCGCGAGCGGCAGCACCCAGGTGAAGGCCGGCAATCTCGAGGAAGGCACGGCGCTCGGCGAGCAAGCCCTGCGCCTCTATCGGGCCACTGACAATGCCTGGGGCATGGCGAACGCGCTCGAAACACTGGGACGTCTCTATGGAACGGCCGGCGATTTTGCCAAGGCCGAGGCGGCGTACCGCGAGAGCGCCAGCATTCAGCGCGAGTCTGGCATGTTGGAGTCCGGCCTGATGGGGCTTGGCGTGGCCCTGGCACAGCAAGGCAAGTATGCCGAAGGCCGCCGCCTGATGTTGGACACACTCGCTATGTTCGAGCGCGCCGGGGACCGTTGGAACCGCATGCTTTGCCAGATGAACCTGGCCAACGCCGAGCGTAACCTCGGCAACTATCCCGCGGCGGAGGCGCTCGCTCAGAACTGTCTCGAGTTTACGCGTGAAGTCGGCAATTGGGATCATGAAGCGTGGTCGCGCTTTCAACTTGGAAACATCCTGAAGGAGCAAGAACGCTACGAGGAAGCGGCGACGCAGTTCCAGGCGGGACTCGAGCGCAGTTTGCAGATCGGTGACGCCGGAAAGATAGCGCTCGGCAAGCTCGAGTTCGGCAACCTCGCCTTGATTCGCGGGGATTTGGAGGACGCCACGCGGCAGCTCAGCGAGAGCCTGAGTGGCTTCGAGCGCTCTGGGCAGACCTGGGGCATCGCGCTGGCGCTGGATTTGCTGGGCTGCCTGGCCTGTGAGCAGCGCGACTTCGAGCTCGCAGGGACGCGCTTTCGGCGCGCTTTGCAGACCGCCCTCAGCTTGAAACTCTATCCGTTCGCCTCCAACGTCGTTGCCGGCATCGCGCTCTTGTTCGCTCGGACCGGCCACCCCGAGCGCGCGGTCGAGCTGGTCTCGTGGGCAGAGCATCATCCGGCCACCGAGCGGCACACGCTGACTCGGCGCGTCGGGCCGCTCCGGACGGAGCTCGAGAACGCGTTGCCTGCAGAGTCGTTCACTGCCGCGATTGAACGCGGGCGGGGGCTTTCCTGGCAAGCGCTGCTCGACGTACTCGGCTAAGGCTGCTGGCGTTTCGAAGCGGGCGAGCTAGTCTGGGGCTTCATGTCGCGTGCGGCGAGTGACGCCACTGGCAAGCTTTCTGCGGAGCTCGGCGGCTACGAACTACTGGTGGCGGGTCCCGGCTCGGTCTCCAGCATCCCTCTGCCGACCGAGGGAGAACTGTCGATCGGTCGCGCCGAAGACGCGGACCTGCGCTTGCCGGGGAATGGCATTTCGCGCCGACACGCGCTGTTGCGAGTGCGCGCCTCCGATTTCACACTGCAAGATCTCGGCTCTTCGAATGGCACGATCGTCCGCGGCGAGCGCGTTCCAGCGCGGCACGAGGTGAGTGTCACGCCGGGTGAATCGCTGCTCGTGGGGGACTTCGTGTTGGTGGTTCGGCCGCGCCGCTCGCTCGGAACGACGCGCCACATCTGGAGTCACGAGTATTTCGAAGCACGTGTCGCCGAGCAATGTGAACGCTGTCGGGACTCTGGCTCCCCGTTTCATGTGCTGAGCATCAGCGTCGGGCCGCAGGCGCCGGACGATCCGGCTCGGATCGTGGCCATGGAACTTCCGGCGTCGCACCTGCTCGGCAGCTTCTCGCGCGGTCTCTTTGGGGTGCTGCTGCTCGACGCCACCGAATCGAGCGCAGCGGCCCTCGCGGCGCGCATCGAGCGGGCGCTGCGCGAGGCAGGCTGCACGGCGAGCGCGCAGGTGCTCGCTTATCCGCGCGACGGAACGTCCGCGAGCGTGTTGATGGGCCGGCTTGTCGGCGCCAGCGATGGCGACGCGGCCGCCAGCTCAGGCAGCTTCATTTTGCGCTCGCCGGTCATGGTTGCGCTTCATCGGCAGACCGATCGAGTAGCGCGCTCCGAACTCAGCGTGCTCATCTTGGGCGAGACCGGCGTGGGCAAGGACGTGTTGGCGCGCAGCATCCACGATCGTTCGGAGCGGCGCGACAAGCCCTTCTTGCGGCTGAACTGCGCCGCGCTCTCCGAGAACCTGCTCGAGAGCGAGTTGTTCGGTCACGAGAAGGGCGCGTTCACGGGAGCCACGCACACGAAACCAGGGCTCCTGCTGGCCGCGGCCGGCGGCACGGTGTTCCTCGACGAGATCGGCGAGCTCCCGCCGCGCCTGCAACCGAAACTCCTACAAGTGCTGGAGACGCGGGAGATTCTCAGCGTAGGCAGCGTTAAACCGCGCTCCATCGACGTGCGCTTCATCGCAGCGACCAATCGCGACCTGGAGGCGGAAGCGGTGACCGGCGCTTTTCGCAGCGACCTCTACTATCGGCTCGCTGCCTTCACCGCGCTCGTGCCACCGCTGCGTGAGCGGCGTGAGGACATTCTGCCGCTCGCTCAGGAGTTTTTGCGGCGCGCGCGCGACAAGCAGCGTTCTCAGGGGACGCCTGGAATTCGTGACGAGGCAGCGGCGCGCTTGCTCGACTACGCTTGGCCGGGGAACGTCCGCGAGCTACGAAACGTGATCGAACGCGCCGTTATTCTCAGCGAAGGCGCGCCGATCGGGCCGGAGCACCTACCACTCGAAAAGATGCGCTCGGTGCTGTTGGTCGCGCCGCGCAAGCCGCTTCCCGAGAGCGACGTCGGTCTCGACTTTCTCACGCCCAAGGAGCGCGCCGAGCGCGAGCGCATCCTCGACGCGCTGTCTGCCAGTGCCGGCAATCAGTCGAAGACCGCCGAGAAGCTTGGTATTTCGCGCAGCACGTTGCTAAACCGACTCGACGCGTATCGACTAGGGCGTCCGCGCAAACGCCCGGGCTAAACTGGTATGTTCTTGCGGTTCGCCCTTGGTGCGCAATAACGTACAAGCGCGTCGCAGCGAAGCAGGGTAACAAGCGCTATAGGCGAGGCGGCGTGCTCGCTGCCGCTCTTTGTAGAAAGACCGACGTCTAGCGACGCCCCGCCCCGCCGCCCTGTTTGCGAGGCAAGAGCTGCCACCAACAAAGCAGAGCTAGGGCGTCGCGTTCCAGCGGCGCCCTAGCGCCGCGTAGGCGTCACGCAAAGCAGCGAGTTGCGCGCAATGGTCGGCCTTGTCGTTGCCAGCGTAGCCACGCACGTGAAAATCCCCGCGGCTGAAGAACTCGACCAGCTCGAGGCCCAAGGGATCGCTACGTCGCACGGCCTCCGGTTTACCCCCGAGGCCTGCGATCAAGTAATGCGCGCATTCGGTGGTCGAGGCAAAGTCGGGCGGATCGATCGACGAGTGACTGATGAACATGAAGCGCTCGCGCGCCGCAGCCCGAGCCGCGTAGTCGGCGAACGGCTTCAGCTGGGCTTCGAAGGCACGGCGATCACGGCGCGGCGCATGCAACCCGTCGATCAGGATCACCGCGTCGACGTTCTTGCTCGCCGCTTGGGTCAAAGCCGCTTCCACACCGACGAAGCCCGCGCTCCACGCGCTGAGCGCAATGCGGCCGACGTGCGCGGCCGTGCCCAGGCGCTTGCTGAGAGCTTGCTCGACGCCAGCGACGACCGCTGCGAAGTAATAGGGGCCGTCGAAGAGCGGCGCGTAGCCCTGGTTCGGGCCAAGCGTGAGCGTATACAGCACGAAGCGCTGCTGGCTCTCGATCAACTCGCGCCTCACCGGTTCGTCGCCGTGCAGGTGAATGACCAAATCGAAGCGCCCCGAAGCGTCGAGCTGAAGCCCTCGCGGCGCGCTGAAATGGCCTTTGCTGAGCGGCACCCACTCTTCGAAGCCGCTGCTGTCGACCTTTTGGGGGGCGCATGGCTGCACGCCGCCCCGCTCGGCAGGCGGACGCGAATACTGAAAGCCGGGGCGCGCGCTCACCCAGTTCTCGGCGTGGCCGCGCGGAGTCGGGTCGAGAGTCATGCTCCGATCCGGATTGAGCGGATCCACAAGCGTCGTCGGCGCCGCTGACGGAGCCGGTGCGGGCGTTGCAACGTGCACCAGCGGCCGCGGGTCGGCGTGGGCGCGCAATTGCAACACGAAGTAGGCGGCGCCCGTCATGAACGCGACGATGGCGAGGGGCAGCACGACCTTGACTCGATGCATCTGATGCCTCTCCTCGGGACCGTTGAGTCTGCAAACACTACCACGGGCGCGCCCAAAGGCTGGCAACGACGCCGCTCCGAATCGCCATGGCTTGGGATCCCCCGAGGCTGGGCCGGGGTGGAGCTCGCGCCGTCAAGGCTCGCCGGGTTATACTGGGGCAATGACCCATTGCGAGCCGTCGGCCGCTCCCCCGTGGCCGCGCCTCGAGCGCTCCCGCATTCTGAAATTGGAAGCTGAACTTCGCCGACGCTCGTGAGCATCGCGAGCCCGCTCGATCCTGGAGGTGACAATGAAAGCCCTACCCGATGGTTGGCCGAGGATTTCCGCATCGCTCGTTTACGACGACGCGCGCGCAGCGATCGATTGGCTATGTCACGTGTTCGGCTTCGAGCTGCGCCTGCTCGTCGAAAGCGAGGACGGCAAAGTCGCGCATAGCGAGCTGGTCTACGGCGACGGCGTGATCATGGTCGCGCAAGCTGGGGCCCGACCGCACTACCTCAGCCCGAAGCAGGCCGGCGGAACCACGGCGCAACTCATGGTCTACGTCGACGACGTCGAAGCGCACTGCGAAAGGTCGCGCGCCAACGGCGCCACCATCACCACCGAGCCGAAGACCAGCGACTACGGCGAGGAATATTGGACCGACCGTTCCTACGGCGCGACGGATTGCGGCGGGCACCAGTGGTGGTTCAGCGAGCGACTTCGCACCGGCGATCCGCATTGGAGCAAAGTGCGGAAGCGCAGCGCACGCCACTAGGACAAGGTTCGGAAACTCGCCGAGGTCGAGCTTTTCGCCTAGCGGGTGGCCGGAGGGTGTTGAGGAGCATCCAGCACTTCGCGCACACGGCGAGCAAACACCTCGGGCACAATCGGTTTTTGGAGGTAGGCCACGCCGGAATCCAAAATGCCGTGATGAACGATGGCGTTCTCGGTGTAGCCCGACATGAAGAGCACGCGGGTAGCGCTGCGCAGCGCTACCCGCGTGCTCTTCATGTCGGGCTA
>JAEUAF010000759.1 GCA_019695485.1 Sorangium sp. | reverse complement strand
CGCCTCCCGCCCCACGCCCAGCCGCAATGCTGCCCTCGAGCGCCGGATCTTCGTAGGCATCGTGGATGCCAACGATGCGCGCACAGCCCGCAGCGATGCCGACGGCGAGCAGGAGCGCTGACCCACGGCGTTTCAAAATGTGCCCTCCAGGTGAGCGCGCGCACCGTCGCCCGACAACGAGGTGTCGAACCAGAGCGACGCCACCGAGCGCTGATCGCTGGGGCGCGAGAGCAACGTCAAGGTGATGCCGCCAGCCAAGAGCGCGCCACCCGCGACGGCAAGCAGCGTCGAGGCGGTCGCGGCGCGCTCTGCATCGTCACGCAGCAAGCGCCCGCGGTGTGTGCACGCGTTGGCGTTTTGGCTGCTGCATTCGTCGAGAGACTGCTGATTGAGGGAGTAGGCGCGGTAACCCAAAACCCCCGCGACGCCGATGCCGAGCAGCCCAGCGCCCCCGATCGAATAGCCGAGCCAGCGCGGAGGATTGGCAGGGGAATGGGCCTCGCTCAGCACCCGCGCTGGGGGCGGCGGCGTAACAATCGGGCGAAGCCGCGCGAGCTCGGGCACGTCGATGCGCCGCAGACTCGGACCCGACTCCACGCTCACGGCGCCGACCCAGGCCTCGCGCCCCGGCGCCGTCAGGCGAACCCGCTGCTCCCCGGGGTCCACGGGCAGTGCGATCCCCCAAGAGGCCTGCGGCACGAGCACATCGTTCAAACGCACCTCGAGTCCTGGCAAAAACGCGTTCGCGCCCAGATTCAAACCGAGGCGCGACAGCCTGGAGTCGAGGTCTTGCACGCGCTCGGCGGCGATGGCTTCACGCGTGGGCTGTTCCGCGCTTTGGGCTCGCGCTTTGGCCTCCGAAAACAACGCCCAGGCGCTGGCCGTGCGCCCGATACGGTCGTAACAATCGGCCAGGCGAAACAGCGTACCGAGCGCGGGGTCGATCTGGTAGCTGGCATCGAATTTCGTGCAGGCCTCCGCCACGCGACCTTTCTGGGTAAGGTCGACCCCCGTTTGGAATAGGGCTTCCGCCGCCGCCTTGGTGCCCACGCTCGATTCGGCGCGCGCGAGGCTCACGCTCAAGAACGCACAGGCCCCGAAGCCCCACGGCGAGAGCGAGCGGCGTTCAGTCGCTAGCGAAGTACGATCGACCATCCGCTTTCCTTTCCACCGTTCACGTCGCCCGGACGCTGATCGAGCGAAGAGAAGTAGAGTGGCGCGCCTTTGTAGGAGATCTGAATGCCCCCGTCGCTGCGTTCGAAGAGGCCAAAATCCCTAGGCTCCAAGGTCGAAACAGCACCCACGTACTGCGCATCGAAGGGCGGATGTGTTTCGCGACAAGCACCCACGCAGGCGCTCTCGGCGGGCTTCGTCGCAGTGCCCACGCGATCGTCGGCAAACGCGTAGAGCGTGTGACCGGCGCCGTCGGCGAGGAAGCGATCCGCTCCGACTCGGCGCACCACGACATTCGGAAGGATTGTCTCGGCGAGCGTCCATACGCTGGAGCCGTGCCCCGTCACATCCCCCGCTTTCACGTCGTTCGCGTAGTAATAGAGCGGCCAGCCAAAATACGTGGTCTGCGAGCGGCCGTCGGGTCGTAAGATCGAGCCGAACGCGGCGGGGTCGAGCCCCGCGGCGAGTACGCGAGGCTCGGCATAGAAGACAGGCCACGACAGCAAGCAGTCGTCGGTGCAGGTGCTGATCGGCGGGGCCGCGCAATCACCTGGCAAGTCGGCGCCAAACACGTAGAGAGCGAGGCCTCGCGCATCGGTCAGGTAGTCGCCGATCAGTCGATTCGTCGCCTTGGCTACGGTGATGATGGGCGGGGCCGGCGTGCCGCTACCACCCGCGCCACCTTCCTCGCCGCTACCACCCGCGCCAGCGCTCGCGACGCTGCCGAAGTCGGCGTGGTACACGCAGAGCGCTCGGTCAGACGGCACACCTCCGGCGCCGATCTCGCTGCCACCTGCCGCTCGCGTGCCTTCTCCCGCCGCCCCAGCGGTCATCACGAACGTGCCGCCCATCGCTGAGGCCACGCCACCGCTCGAGGTGCCACCAGCGCCAGCGTCGTCGGTGCCACCCGTGCCTCCGTCCGCAGCACCCGCGCTCAACGTGCCGCCGGATCCGGCCGCTTCCTCCGCATCCGCGGGGCGCGGCGCGAGCTTGCCGCGTTGCTCGCCGCACGAGCTCGCGCTGGCGATCGCAGAGGACCACGCGAGGATTCGTAGAGCAAGGCGACGTCGCGTGGCGGCTCCCATCTTCGAGCCTCAATACCGATCGCCGAAGGCCGCGGGATCCCAAGCATTGACCGGCTTCGGCGGGGACTCGGATGGCGCCGGCTTCGCGGGCTGCGACGATGCGCTCACGGCGACCACGGGCCGGGCAGTCGACAGTGCGGCGTGGATGTGCGCCGCGGTTGCGCTCCGAGGAGCTGCTTCCGCCGCGCGCGATGCCGCGCGCGGCGCACTCGCTTCCGACAGAGGCGTGACGAGTTCGATACGCGGTTCCGGCGCGGCGGCGACGGGCAGCGGCTTGATCTCGGAAGTCGCCGTAGGCGCTTGTTCGGGAGCCGAGCTCTCGCCAGAACGCATGACGAGCGCGCCGAGCGCGAGACCGACGCCCGCCGCGATCGCGAGCCGCACCTCACCCTTGGCCAAAGCGCTGCGCAGGCGCGATGGCTGCGCGGCACGCGGCGCCGTCGCGCTCGCAGCCAGGGCGAGCGGAGGCGTCGATTCGGCGTTGCGCCTGCTCGGCAGAGCGAGGCCGGCTACCCCGGCCGCGCGCTCCGTCGGCGTTCCCGACAAAGCGATGATTCGCCCCGTGCGCTCGGCCGAGCTGACCCCGCTGGGAGCAAAGGGGCTGAGCGCCTGCGCGAGTTCCGCCACCGTCGAATAGCGGCGCTCGCGGTCCTTTTCGAGACAGCGCTCGACGATCGCCTCGAAGCCAGGCGGCAGATTCTCGGTGCGCTCGCGCAACGGTTTGGGCTGGTCGCCAATCACCGCCAGACAGAGCTCGGGGATCGATTCGGCGCTGAACGGCAATGCCCCGCTCACCATTTCATACAGCACCGTGCCGATGGACCAGATATCCGTGCGCGCATCGACGTTTCGCGACGAGCGCATCTGTTCCGGCGACATGTAGAGTGGCGAGCCCATGAACGACGCCGTGCCCGTCAGCGACAGATCGGTCAGAGACTGACTCATCGACTTCGAAATGCCGAAATCGAGCACCTTCACGCTGCGCGATCCGTCAGCGCGCTCCGCCAAAAACAAGTTCTCGGGTTTGAGGTCGCGGTGCACGATGCCGGCGCCGTGCGCCTCGGCCAGCGCCTCACAAGCTTGCAGCACATAGCCCGCAACCTCGGCCGCGGGTAGCGGGCCGCGCTTGGCGAGCTCTTCAGCGAGGTCATTGCCGCGCAGATGCTCCATCACGATGTAAGGGCAGCCTTCGGGCAGCGTGCCGACATCCAACACCCGAGTGACGTGCTCGCTTTGGATCTTGGCGGCCGCCCGCGCTTCGCGCTTGAAACGCTGCGCGCTCTGCTCGTGGTCGAAGCCGACCGCGTGCAAGAACTTGATGGCAACCAGCTGCTCGAGCTCCAGATGTAGGGCCAGCGCCACGACGCTCATCGCGCCCGAGCCCACGAACTCTTCGATGCGGTACTTGTCCGCGATGATCGCACCCACCTGAACGGGAGCTTGCACGCTCTCACAGATAGCGCAGCGACCGAGTCTCGCAATTGGGAAACTGAACGTCGTGCAGACTCAAAGCGAGACGCCGGCTCACAAAATGCACACGCCAATCGCAACCGGAAACGCGTTGAACACAGTGCGAAAACACAGCGGGTCCCGTGCACCCAACTTATGGCTGAACGACCGAGAGCCGAACGGGTTCGCCTCGCGAGACGCCGAGCGATGCGTACAGCGCGGCGGCGCCGCTGGCACTCGGCGTAAACGTCCAACTGATCTCCGCGAGAGCACCCAAACGCGTCTGCGCAGTGCCTGCGGCGAGAGGCAACGCCTGGTACCCGCCCACGTCGGTGCGGTACGCACCGAGGTTGAAGGTATCAACGATCTCAGGATTCTCGAGGGTGATCGTGACCGGTTGGTTCTGAATGACCGCGATCGCCCACGCTCGTGAATCGCGCGCATTGCAGAGTGGCGCCTCGAGTAAGGCCGGAAGCGCTTGGGGTGGCGTGGTCACTGGGAGGGACTCGTAGCCGCCCACGCAATTCACGGCGCCGCTCGCGCCAGCCAATGCGCTGACTCCTGCGCTGCCCGCTTCCGTCGAGACTCCCCCTGTCGCGCTGGCGCTGGCGCCGCCCGTTTCAGTCACAACTCCGCCTGTCGCGCCGCCTGCACCGCCAGTAAAGCTCGCGAGATCGGCGTCGGAGGCTCGACCGCATGCCAACACCACCCCTACGAGCGGTGCCAACATGCGAGCCCTCACGCACACTCCGTTCACAAGGTCTCCCTTCTCTCGCAAGTCGTCTTGGCGGCTCCCGATTCGAGCGGATTTTCCGCGCGAAAGCGCGCGCTGTCAACGCTCGCCTCGACGTTCCGCCCCGCAAGGGTTGGACGGGCGCGCCGGACTGAAGCTCCACTGAGCAAATCCGGCGGCCGCGAATCCTTTTGGTTCGTCTGGGCTCTGAGCCTTCAGACAGCATGAGCAAGTTCGCAGCATTCCTTCCGGCCCTAGGGCTGCTTCTCGCCATTTCCTGCGGAAATCACCCGGTCGAGGCCCCTCGAGCCCAGGGCCGACCGACGCCAGTTTCGACGGCAACGGCCCGCGAACAGACACGCGGCATCACATTTCGAAGCAGTGGGACCGTGCGGGGCAAAAACACGGCCGTGTTGAGTAGCAAGACTTCTGGCTACGTGCGAAGCGTCCACGTTCGGCCGGGCGACGCCGTCAGGCTCGGTCAAGTCTTGGTCGAGCTCGAGGCCAACGACGTGCGCGCCGCCGTCACTCGCGCTCGCGCGGCGCTCAGCCAGGCCCTCGACGCCAAGGCAGAAGCGGAGAATGCAGTGTTGGGCGCCCATGCGGCCGCCACGCTGGCCCGCTCCACCCACGAACGAAGCGCCACGCTGCGCGATCAGAAAGTGATTTCCGAGCAGCAGTTCGAGGACGACGAAGCGCGCCTGCGGGGCGCCGTGGCTGCCGAAGAAATGGCCAATGCGCGCAAGCGCCAGCGCCGCTCGGGCATCGACGAGGCAGAAGCGGCCCTCGCAGAGGCAGAAGCAACCCTCGCCTACGCGAAGATCCTAGCTCCCTTTGCCGGCCGCGTCCTCGAGCGCAAGATCGAGCCTGGCGCCCTCGCATCGCCAGGCACGGAAATGCTGGTGCTGGCCGACGAGGGCGTGGTTCGCGTCGAAGCCCCAATCTCCGAGTCGCTAGCCGCCGCTGTGAAGATCGGAGACGCCGTCAGTGTCGAGGTTCGAGCGGGCGAGCCAGCGTTGACAGGGAACGTTGCGGAAATCGTACCCAGCGTGGACGTGACCTCGCGAGCGTTTCTCTCCAAGATCGATCTGCCCCCAGGCACGCCACAAATTCGTCCCGGCAGCTACGTCCGCGTCTCCTTCGCGGTTGGGTCGGAGCGTGTTCTCGTGGTGCCAACCACGGCCATCTCGAGCTTCGGCGCGCTGGATCGCGTGTTCGTGATCGAGGACCACGTCGCCCGCCTCCGCATGATCACGCGAGGCGATATTGAAGGGACGCACACGCGGGTCCTTTCAGGTCTCGCTGCGAACGAGACGATCGTGGTCGAGCCTCCGACGGAACTGCGTGACGGAAGCCTCGTCGAGGCTGTGAAATGACTGCGCCAAACCAGACCAGGAGCGAGCGGCCACCCGCCTCGCCAGCGCGAAAACTAGGCGCCGCGGGAACGCTCGCGAAAGCCTTCATCCATTCGAAACTGACTCCCCTCCTGCTGATAGCCTCGGTCGTTCTCGGCGCGTTCGCCGTATGGCGTCTGCCAAGAGAGGAAGAGCCACAGATCGTCGTTCCCATGAGCGACGTCTTCGTGAGGATGCCGGGCGCGTCCGCCAAAGAGGTCGAGCAGCGCGTGACCAAGCCTCTCGAGCGACTGCTTTGGGAGGTGGCTGGCGTCGAGTATTTGTACTCGACCTCCAGCCCGGGCCTTGCGAGCGTGATCGTGCGCTTCAAAGTCGGAGAGGACGAGGAGCGGAGCATGGTGCGGCTCCAAGAAAAGCTCGCGGCGCACGCCGATATCGTCCCGCCAGGCGCGTCGCCCGCCCTCGTCAAGCCGCGCTCCATCGATGACGTGCCAATCCTCACGCTCACTCTCTACAGTGCGCGCCACTCGGGCTATGAGCTTCGCAGACTCGCCGCAGAGCTCAAGGAGCACGTCAAGCAGGTCCCGGGAGTCAGTGAAGTCACGCTGATTGGCGGGGAGGCGCGTCAGGTTCGGGTGGTGCTCGATCCGGAGCACCTGGCAGCGCGGCACTTGTCGGTGCTCGACGTGGCGCAATCGATTCAGGGCGCGAACGAGCGTCGGCAGGGCGGAGCCTTCGCATCCAACAACCGAGAGTTCCTCTTGGAGCTCGGCACGCTACTAAAGAGCGGGAAAGACCTCGAGAACGTCGTGGTCGGAGCGGACGCTGGGCGCCCGGTCTTCCTGCGCGACGTGGCCAGCGTTCTCGACGGACCCGCCGAACCGGCGACGTATACCCGTTTCGGCGCTGGAGCCGCCGCAGTCGGCGCCGCTCGCGAACTCGGGGACGCCGCAGTGCCGGCCGTCACCTTGTCCGTCGCCAAGCACAAGGGCTTGAACGCGGTCACGGTCGTCGCCGACGTGATGCGGAAGGTGGACACGCTGCAGAGCTTGCTGTTGCCCGAGGGCGTGGCCATTTCCGTGACGCGGGACTACGGGGCGTCTGCGGCGGACAAGAGCAATGAGCTCTTGCTTCACATGGGAATTGCGGTGGTCAGCGTGGCCATCTTGATCTGGCTCGCGCTCGGAAGGAGGGAGTCTGGTATCGTCATGTTGGCGATTCCAGCGACGCTCGCGCTCACGCTGACCGTCTTCTACCTGTACGGCTATACGCTGAATCGCATCACGCTATTCGCATTGATCTTCTCGATCGGTATCCTGGTCGACGATGCCATCGTCGTGGTCGAAAACATCGCGCGCCACGCGCACTTGCCCGAAAATCATGGCCGTGATCTGACCGAGATCGCGATCCGCGCGGTGGACGAGGTCGGCAATCCCACGATCCTCGCGACGATGACGGTGATCGCCGCCATCCTGCCGATGGCCTTCGTCGGCGGCCTGATGGGCCCTTACATGCGTCCGATCCCGATCGGCGCCTCCGCTGCCATGCTGTTCTCGCTGCTAGTGGCGTTCGTCGTCACCCCGTGGGCAACCGTAAGGCTGATGAAGAATATCCACACGGACGCTCAGCCACAGGCCGAGAGTCGCTTGACGCAGCTGTACCGGGCGGTGATGGGCACGCTGCTGCGAGTGGCGAGGGTGCGCTACGCGTTTCTGGCTGGAGTCGTCGTGTTGCTGGTCGGCGCCATGAGCCTCGTTGCAGTCAAGTGGGTGCGGGTCAAGATGCTGCCCTTCGACAACAAGAGCGAGTTCCAGGTCGTGATCGACATGCCGGAAGGCACGACGCTCGAGCAGACCGACCGAGTGACGCAAGCGATCGCGAATGTCATTCGTCGCGAGCCCGAGGTCAGGAACTACCAGACTTACGTCGGCACATCCGCCCCTTACAGCTTCAATGGTTTGGTGCGGCACTATTTTCTGCGGCAGGGCTCGAATGTCGCCGACATCCAGCTCACCATGGTCGAGAAAGCCGAGCGCAAGGCGCAAAGTCACGCGATCGCCAAGCGTGCTCGTGCCGCGATCCTACCGCTCGCGCGGCGCTTCGGGGCTCGTGTGAAGGTCGTGGAGAGCCCGGCCGGGCCACCTGTGTTGTCGACCCTCGTCGCAGAAATCTACGGGCCTGAGTACTCCCGCTCGATGGCGATTGCGCGGCAAGTCCAGGAGATCCTGGAACAGACGCCCGGCGTCGTGGACGTGGACTCGTACATCGAGGACGACCAGCCGAAGTTCCGCTTCATCGTCGACCAGGAAAAGGCGGCACTCTCGGGGGTGAACTCGGCCGACGTCGTCCGCGCGCTCTCGCTCTCCAGTGCGGGTGAGGTGGAAGGGCTCGTCCACGATGAACGCGAGAAAGAGGACGTACCCGTCTTACTCCGGCTCGGGCGCGCGTCGCGTTCGGACGTCGCGCGCCTGGCCACGGTCCAGGTCAAGGGCCGCGCGGGCAACCTGATCAACGCCAGCGAACTCGTGCGTGTCGAGGCGGTGACCGAAGACAAGAGCATCTACCACAAGAACCTGATGCCGGTGGTCTACGTCACGGGCGACGTCGCTGGCGCCATCGAGAGCCCTGTTTACGCCATCCTGAACATTGGCCCAAAGCTCGACGCGCTCAAGCTCCCCGAGGGCTACTCAATGGCACAGCATACGGCGGCTCAGCCGTTCCGCAACGACCAGTATTCGATGAAGTGGGATGGCGAGTGGCACATCACCTACGAGGTGTTTCGCGACCTCGGCGCGGCGTTCGCGGCGGTGCTGGTGCTCATCTACGTGCTGAATGTCGGCTGGTTTCAGTCGTTCAAGACCCCACTCGTCATCATGTCGGCGATCCCCTTCTCGCTAATTGGGATTTTGCCTGCGCACGGCGCGCTCAGCGCATTCTTTACGGCCACCTCGATGATCGGCTTCATCGCGGGCGCCGGAATCGTGGTCAGAAACTCGATCATCTTGGTCGACTTCATCGAGCAACAGCTGCGCGAGGGGGTCCCGCTCGAGCGGGCCGTAGTCGACGCGGGCGCGATCCGCTTCAGGCCGATGGTTCTAACCGCGGCCGCGGTCGTCGTCGGGGCGTTCATGATCCTGTTCGATCCGATTTTTCAGGGGCTCGCCATCTCACTCATGGCAGGTGAGGTCGCGTCGCTGTTCCTCTCGCGAATGACAGTGCCGGTCGTCTACTTCATGATGCGACGCCGGCAAGCGAGGCGGCAGTTCGCGCAGCCGAGCGACGAAGCGGCCTGTGCGGCAGACGCCATGCCGACTCAGGCCTGAAGCGGACAGGGGTCCGAACAGGCGAATGCGGCTACGATCTCGGCTTCCGCTGCGCGAGAGCGTCCTAACGATCTGCCGATAGCCGACGGGAGAGGCGGCCAGTTTCGCCAGTGGGCGTGTGCAGGCGTTGCGTAAGTCGCGTCACCCTACTGTATGTGGAGCGCTCGGGTTGTCGCACCGGCGCATGAAGCGAGTGCTCGAGGTCGCACCCCGAAACCCGAGAGCGGGATTCGGGTCTTGATTGGCAAGCGCGCACCATCCAAGTTAGTGTGTTGGTTTCGGCCCTGTCGAACCTCGGTGCCTGGTGAGCTTGCAGAACGTCGCGCAGATGTCGCACCAGCAGATCGGTCGCTATGCGATCTTCGATCAGCTTGCGGCTGGGGGCATGGCCACCGTGCACATTGCGCGACTCGTGGGGCCCGAGGGCTTTTCGCGAGTCGTCGCCGCCAAGCGCATGCACCGGCATTTGCTGGAAAGCAGCAGCTTCAAGCGCATGTTTCTGGAGGAAGCGCTGCTCGCAGCGCGCGTACGGCACCCGAACGTAGTGCCTATCCTCGATGTGCTGTCACACGATGGCGAACTCATCATCGTGATGGAATACGTGCACGGCGAATCGTTGCTTGCGCTAAACCGCCCCGCGTCGGAGCGCTTCCCGATCCCGGTGGCCAGCGCGATTCTCGTCGCCGCTTTGCAAGGGCTGCACGCGGCACACGAAGCGCGCAATGAAAAGGGTGAGCCGCTCCGCATCGTGCATCGCGACGTTTCACCTCACAATATCCTGGTCGGCGCGGACGGCGTCGCGCGCGTGGTCGACTTCGGAGTCGCCAAAGCGCTCCACGCCCGCGAAGACACCCAGCCGGGCGTGCTGAAAGGCAAATTCTCCTACATGGCTCCGGAAGTCGCGCGCGGGGAGCCGCCTTCGCGACAGGGAGACGTATTTTCGGCGGCCATCGTGTTTTGGGAGCTGCTCGCCGGACGCAAGCTGTTTACGGGAACGACCGACCACGAGCGGTTGATCGCGGTCGTGTCCGGCAACTATCCGTCGGTGCGTCAATTCAATGCGGACGTTTCACCGAAGCTCGAGGCGATCGTGGCGCGAGGGCTCGCGCTCGATATGAGCCAGCGCTACGCGAGCGCGCTCGACTTTGCGATCGATATCGAACGCGCACTCGCTCTTGCCCCACAGCGCGTCGTCGGCGCCTGGGTGCAGGAGCGCGCTGGCCACGCTCTCGAGGCCCGCGCGGAACTGATTCGACAGATCGAGACCTCGTCTGTCGGCTTGGTCCCTGCGGGGCTGGCAACCGAAGGGACGCATCCTTCCGGAACTGAGATGCTGGGCGCGGTGCGCTCGCAATACGCCGCGGAGCCGCGGAAGTGGCGCGTTTCCCCCACTCTGGCCGCGGCGGTGGGCCTGGCGGCCGCGCTGGCTTCCACGCTCACCTGGCTTGCCAAGACGCCACGTGCGTCCGCAAATCGCGACGGCAACCCAAGCGTGGTCGCTGCCGCGCGCGGAGAATCCGTGCCCCTGCCGTCCCTCTCGCCGCCGTCACCGGGGCCGGAAGCTCCGCGCAATGTAGCCAATGAAGCGGCACTGGCAGCTGCTGCAGCCTTGCCGAGCGCCGCCACACTGAATCCGGCGCAGGCAGCTGCGAGCGTCGAAGCTAAAGCGCTAGCCAAGGCCGCGGGTGTTCAAGCAACCGCAGCGGCGCACGCCGGGGCGCGGCGCGCGACGGACTCGGCAAGCGCCGCCCCAAGACCCAAGCCGCACGCGCATGCCTTCCTTCCCAGTGAGCTCTGAATTGCCTCGTCGGGCGCGCCCGCTGCACGCACTGTGCGGCCTATTTTCTGCGCTGCTATTTTGGTCGCAGCCGGTCTACGCCGCCGATGAGAGCGCAGCGGAGGCAGCGCAGCTCGACACGTCGAAAACCTTCGCCGAGGCGGTGAGGCTCTACAAGGCGGGCGACGTTGCCAGGGCTCTGCCACTCTTTACCCAACTGGTCGACGCGACACACAGCCCGAACGCGGAACTCTACGTCGGCTACTCGTTGCGTGAACTCGGGCGTTTGCCGGCGGCGCACCAAGCCTTCACCGCTGCGGCTCAACACGCGCTCGCACTCGGCGAGAGCCGCTACGAGGCCACGCGCGAAGCCGCCGAAGCTCAGCTGCTATCTTTGAACCTGCGCCTGGCGAAGCTCACGCTTTCGTTCGTCGACACGCCGGTTGAGCTCACAGTCGCGGTCGACGACTCGCACGTGGAGCTCGCCGAGCTCGGCTCCCCTATCGTACTCGAGCCGGGGTTACACCACGTGCGTGCGAGCGCTCCCGGGGCCGAACCCATCGCGCGCGACATTCGAATCGAAGCTGGCGGAAGCAAGACCCTCACTCTAGCCTTCGCGAAGACACGCACCGAAGCGGTCGTTAGTCCCGCGACTGTGCGCCCGCGTCCGACGTCCCCCTTGAAAATCGCAGGGCTCGTCACGGGCGGCGTTGGCGGAGCTGGCGTGGTGCTCTTCGCAGTGGCGGGACTTCAAGCGAAGGGCATCCACGACCGACTTCGCAGTGAATGCGCAAACGGCTGCTCGGACCCCGGCCACCTCGACGATGTCAGTCGCGGAAAGTCCCTGCAAACCTTGGCCAACGTCAGCTTGGGAGTGGGCGCCACGCTCGTCGCGTCGGGGGCCGCGCTCTTTTACCTCGGTTACCGCAGTGAGCGGACCTCCGACCTCGCCATCGACGTGCTGCCCAATGGGCTCGGAGTACGCTGTCAGGGGAAGTTCTGATGCAGCGGCTCGCGCGCGCGTATCTCGCCTGTCTGCTCTTCACGAGCGCCGGGTGCTCCTATGATTTTCAGGAGTTCGTGGCCGACGCTGGCGCGGCCGGCATGGCGTCGAGCGGCGGGAGTGTCGCGGCAGGGGGGGGAGCCGGGGACGCCAGCGGGGGCGCACCAGCAGGCCAAGGCGGCGCGCCGTTGGGCAGCGGCGGAGCCAGCGCGAGCGCGAAGGGTGGAACCACTGCGCTGGGCAGTGGGGGCGCGAGCAGCGCGCGGGGCGGCGCCAGCAGCGCGAGCGGCGGCG